>JALRIU010000260.1 GCA_023255355.1 Pseudomonadales bacterium
CGTATCACTTAACACACCTAGCCAACCGAATGGGTATACACGCTCAAACTCTTTTCGGCACTCTGCAGGAATCGTTTGTCGTGAAACACCGTGAAAACCATCGCAGCCTGCAATGTAATCACACTCAAGCTTATAATTTTCACCACTGTGCTCGAAAGTGACATAGGGCGCATCGCTTTTGACATCGTGCAAGGTTGCATTTGACGACTCATAGTAAGTTTTAAGGCCAGCCTTCTGCCGCGCCTCCATAAGATCGCGAGTTACTTCTGTTTGACCGTAACACATCACAGTCTCACCAGAGAGGCTCTTCAAATCAACCCGGTAGCGTGCATTATCAACAGAAATCTCGACACCGTCGTGCTCTTCGCCTTCGGCCATCATACGATCAGCGACGCCTGCTTCCTTCAGAAGCTTAACCATACCCTGTTCGAGGATACCTGCACGTATTCGTCCCAAAACATATTCACCGGTGACACGCTCAACAATGATATTACTAATGCCTTTTTTATTGAGCAATTGACCGAGCAGCAGACCCGCGGGCCCTGCACCAATAATGGCGACTTGAGTTTTTAATACGTTCATACAATATCCTCATTCAATGACATTATTGTAAATTGTTTGAACACAATGTGGATGGACAAAGCTTGCTAAATCTTGTACTTTTCTTTCATGAAAGAAGAGATCCCTTTATTCGGTTTATACGGTGAAGATCAACGCCGGTCTGACCCTGGCCCCGTGCATATAGAAGCGATTCGAGATCGCTCTATGGCTCATGGCTGGCACATCAAGCCACACCGGCACAGCCAACTATTACAAATATTACATGTCGAACAAGGTCTCTTAAATGCCCGCTTTGATGAACATGTTTTCGGTACAGAAGACAATTGCAGTTTTCTAATACCACCAAGCGTGGTACATGAGTTCACCTTTTCACCCCGTTCACAAGGCGATGTCATCTCTATTTCGCTCGACCAGCTCACAACCCAAAGTCGTATCGATTGCACTCATCTACAACAATTAAGTTTTAGTCATTGTCGATGGCATGAAGAAGATAACTTAAAACGTCGTTTACGCCACCTTCTCGATGACTTACGTGCTGAAATCAATCAGGACACACAAAGTGATAGTCTTTGCCTGTTAATTAACCTACTGATTAATACCATAACTCGGCAAAGCAATAAGTCTGAAGCGTTTAACCAAGATGCCTCACTCGTTAAACGCTTCGAACAATTGATAGAACGCGACTTTATGTCGCATCGTAAAATTAATGAGTTTGCAGATGAACTAGGGGTATCCTACCCTACACTTAACCGCACGTGTTTAAAGCAACTTGGGATAGCTCCAAAAGAAATTTTAAACAATAAATTACTTCAAGAAGCTAAACGAAAACTGATGTATACCACACAAACGATTGATCAAATCTCATATAGCTTAGGCTTCAAAGATCCGGCCTACTTCAATCGATTTTTTAAAAAACTCACCCTAAACACCCCAGGTGAGTATCGCCAGCAAACAGCTTATTAATTCATTTATTATCTATGCACCCACGTTAAGAGGTATTGCGTGAACACAATTGAAGGACAATGTCGACACTGGGTCGATACAATGGTTGTTGGACTTAACTTATGCCCTTTTGCTAAACGCAGCCTGGATGAAGACTCGGTGCGCTTTTGCATTCACGAAGGAAAACTTGCAGAACTTGCCGATAGCTTTATCGCCGAACTGCAACGACTTGATGTTGATCCAAGCATTGAAACCACTTTATTAGTTATTGCAAATGGACTGGAAGATTTTGATCATTATTTAGATGTGCTAGATGGGGCAAATGCAATTTTGGAGGAACTCGATTACGTTGGTGAATATCAAATCGCTAGTTTCCACCCCGATTACCAGTTTGAAAACACACACCCAAACGACGTCGAAAACTATACTAATCGTTCACCTTATCCTATTTTACATATCCTTAGAGAAGCCAGTCTCGAGAAAGCCATCGCTGCATTTGGCGAGGAAAATGCTGAACAAGTCCCGGAAAATAATATTCGTACACTGCAATCACTAGGCTTACAGCACATCAAGGTATTACTGAGCAGATCACATAATCCCTAGCAATGCTTTAGAAATACTCGGAACTGCGGCGATAATCACCATACATACCAAGATCGCCGCTAAAAATGGGATAACCGCAAGAAACAGACGTGCTATGGATAGATTTGAGGCCTGCATGGCAATAAACAACCCAGGGCCCACTGGCGGGGTAATCAAACCGATCATCGTGGCCAAACTGATCACGACACCAAAATGGATAGGGTCAATCCCAAAACTCTCAGCTGCCGGCAAAAGAATGGGAACTAGCACAATCATGACTGCAATGCTTTCGAGAAACATACCCAAAAAAATGACCAACAGATAGACTAATAAAAGAAATAAAAATGGCGACGTGGTCAATTCTGCAATCCATTCAACCATTAAATCGGGCACGCCCTCGAAAGCCAAGGCCCAACCAAAAACCGCAGCCACGGCGATCAACCCCACGATCATTGCGGTATTTTTGGCAACGACCAGTAATAATTCTGGCAAGTCACTAAAACAAATACTTTTGTAAACGAACACACCAAGAATAAAAGCGAGCATCGAGGCAATAGCTCCAGCTTCTGTTGGCGACATTACACCGCCCAAAATACATCCGATGATTACCAGAGGGATCATCGCTGGCAGCACCCCAGCCAACACATCTCGTTTAGAGGAGGCATATACAGCATTCTTTGGTAAGCCTTTAAAAACACCGACAAAAAATATGATCAACGCTAGAGCAAACACGACCAATAGCCCTGGCAAAATACCGGCTATAAAAAGATCGGCGATAGGTTGATAGGCAACTACGCCATAGATAATCATCAACATGGAAGGTGGTATTATCGGGCCAAGCAGACCGCCAGCGAGTGTCACCGCTGCTGCAAACTCTTTGCTATATCCCTTATCAACCATGGTTGGGATCATCAAACGGCTCATGATAGAAATTTGTGCGGTAGCGGATCCGAGTATCGCTGCCGCAAAGGCATTGGTTAAAAGATTGACGTATGCAAGACCGCCTTTAAAACCACCGACAAAATAATCTATAGCATTCATTAAACGACTCGTTAAACCACCTTTATTCATGAGTTCGCCAACGAGCATAAACAAGGGAATTGCTAAAAGCCCATATTGATTGACCGAACCATACAACTGAATCGGGATAGAATCGATCAGCATCAACAAGTCGGTTTCATAGATAAATAGCAATGCGCCAAACAAAAGACTAATAAAAATCGGCAAGCCCAAAAATAACGCTAATAAAAATCCAATAAGGGTTAGCATGATTCAGTTTCTAACACAATGGGTGCTACGGCCTTATAAAACAGATGAAAACTTAAGCTGTAAAAACTAAATACAAGCAAGGCATAGTTATACCAGAGGGGAATGGAAGTCGTTGCTGAGATGTCGGTGCCGACTTCAGGTCGAGATAACCATTGAGTACCCACATAACTTAAGGTCAACGATATGAAAAGCGCTACAATATGTAACCCTCGACTCAAAAAAACATTATTTTTGCCCTTAATGAGCGATAAAACTATATCAACTCTAACCAATTGCCCAACATGAGCCAGGTAACTAACACCAACAAACGATAGCGCAATCAAAATTTGTAAGGACACTTCTTCGGCCCAAAAAAGCGGCTCACTAAAGAAATACCTCAATAAAACTTGGGAAGACATAATTAGCGTTAATGTTAACGTAAAAAGGATTAACAACCACTTTTCAAAAATACCTAAATAGTTATCCAATACACTAAAAATCTTGAGCATTGATGGCCTTTATTGCGTATTTTGCTGATAGAACTCAGCAATGCCACTATTAGAAGATGTGTATTTTTTAACTACTGCGTCCATGACTGTTTGCAGTTTACTCATTTCGAAGCTTTCGATGTTTACACCCAGCCCCTTTAGTGTATCGACACTTTCCTGCTCGCGCTGTTTGGTCAAGTCAAATCCCCAACGTTCAGCTTTGGAGATGGACGCACTGATCATCGCGCGCTGCTGATCTGACAAGCTGTCCCACCAAGGTTTCGATGCCACGATAATACCTGGAAAGGCCATATGGTTAGTTAATAAAAGATTGGGCGCTTGCTGATAAAGTTTGAGACCCACAACGATATCTAAGTCAACATCAACGATATCCAACAAGTTCGTATTGAGGGCTGGCGTGACCTCTGACAAAGGCATAGCTGTAGGGGCCGCATGTAATCCTTGCCACCAATCGCTGAAAACCTCATTTGGAAAAGAACGCACCTTGCGGTTTTCGAAGGCCTGCAAGGAATCTATCTGCTCTCTCGACAAGACGTGGCGCATACCTGCCATAGTATATCCTAAGCCGACCAATTGATGATCACTAAGCTTGCGGAGCATCTCTTGAGCGCTAGAGCTTGCCGCTGCATTGATCGCTGCATCGATATCAGCGAACATGCCTGGCATAAACCATCCGGAGATGGAGGACTCACGGTTTGAAAGCACCCCCGCTGTTAAAACCGCCATCTGAATACCACCTGATTGCAACATATCGATCATCTGCTGCTCACCACCCAATTTACCAAGCGGGAATATTTTGGTGCGAAAATTTTTGTCGCTCGACGCGAGTAGATCGTCCGCAAAATGCTCAGCCACGTTGTTCCAGATGTGTGGAGGAGGAGTAATCATCCCCATCCTTAACATTTCAGCCTGAGCTGAGGAAACGGCTACCAAGGCGAGGATCGCCAGGATACCAATATGCTTAAATTTACGAACAAAACTTAATAACATCAGATGACTCTACTTTTTGATAGTTAATTCGATACCACCAAGCTTCGCGATAGACCCTTCAATTTTATCGCCAGCAATAACAGGTCCCACGCCTTCGGGTGTCCCGGTGTAAATTAAATCACCGGGTTCTAAATGATAGTACTTCGATAGATCGGCGATGACTTCACGTACGTTCCAAATCAACATATTCAAATCTGACGACTGCTTTGTCGCACCATTGACACGTAATTCAATTGGGCCTTGAGAGATAACACCAATCTGAGATTTTGGATAAATCGTTGATAATACTGCGGCATTCTCAAAGTTTTTACCAAAGTCCCAAGGCTTGCCACCATCTTTCCCTTTTTGTTGTAAGTCGCGGCGAGTCATATCTAGTCCGCAGGCGTATCCAAATACAATATCATCTGCCTGATCTTCAGAAACATTAAACCCAGGCTTATCGATTGCCACAACAAACTCCATCTCATAATGGAAATTACTCGTCATTGGCGGATACGGTATTGTTGAGCCTGAAGGAATCAGAGCAGAGTTATCTTTCAAGAAATAAAAGGGTTCCATGCTAGTTTTATCAACCGTTGTACCCATTTCGATGGCATGTGCAAGGTAGTTGCGGCCAACACAAAAAATACGGTTAACAGGAAAGCGCTTATCAGAATTGTGGATTTCAGCGCTTACAGTTGGTTTAGCAGGAAATAGTAAATTATCTGACATGATCAATCTCTTTAAAAAATTCCTAAATAGTGATGCAGCGGTTGCTCATCAGCCGTTAATAAAAATAATGGTTTGTGTTCACCCATGTTTGTTATCGTAATACTGGTATAGCCGGGAGCACTTAACGTATCGCGCTCAACAAAGTTGAGCGGCGAATCAATTTCCGTGGGGTGCCCTTCGATCATAATTGATCCGGCACCCTCGATAACATGAAAGACTTTCGCGCTAGTCATTTTAGGCAGTTTTTGCTTTTCTCCCGGGCGAAGCATAATGGCACCAAAACCAATACTCGGGAAAATACTTTGTCCGTTTTCTGGATTCACATAGGCAATAGCCAGCAAACCTTTATCGTGATCAGCGGCCATCTCTTCAAGACAAGCTTTGGTTTTGGACCAAGGATACCGAAGTTGAGGGCTATTATCGCTGCCACGAGCAAGGTTTAAAGTTGGCACGATGCCTGAAGCACTGTAATCGGCATAAGATTTATCGCGGCTGCGTGATGGGTTTTGATTTTCACCCTCTATAGACCAAGAGCTGTTAAGTCGATACATCAATGGTAGATCGAGAATATCCAACCATACGATTGGGCCCTCGCCACCATGATGATGCTCATGCCACATTCCGGCTGGGGTTAAAATCAAATCACCACGTTCCATTTTACAAGGCTCATCATTAACCGTGGTATAAGCGCCTTCACCCTCCACTATAATGCGGACTGCATTAGGCGTATGTCGATGATTGGGTGCCGTTTCACCCGGTAAAATCAACTGCATGCCCAGATAAATACTCGGAGTGGCTTGAATGTTTTCTAAACCATGACCTGGATTTGCTAAAATGAGCACACGTCTCTCAGCTTTTTCCATGGGCGTTAGCTCACCTGCACGCATCAGCAATGGACGAATATTTTCATAGCGCCAATTTAAAAAAGTCGTATCACGGCTAGGTATGTTGTAAGGCAACACCGATCGCATTTGAGGCCAAAGTGGCACCAAATTATGACTTGTTAACATCTCTCTATATTCAAGAGGTAATTCTTCGAGGGTTCCTAATTGCTGCATTGAATCCTCCTATTATTTGAGCACTACAGGCTGATTTAATGGTGCAGCCTTAATAAAAGCTGGCAAACCCGTGCAATGTTCATAAATGGCCATGGCTCGCGGATAAGGCGCCAAATCACAGCTCATGCGCATGGCATTAGCCACCTGTGGAATTAAGAAAACATCCGCCATAGTCACCTGATCAGTAAAACAATACTGATCAGAATTTGCATCCGCTAAAAGCGTCTCAACAGTCGACATACCCTCCGCAATCCAATGGGCGTACCAGGTATTTTTTTGCTCTTCAGACAAACCCAAGTCTTTTTGAAGGTACTTCAGAATTCTTAAATTATTGACTGGGTGCATATCGGTAGCAATCACGCTACACAATTCCAGCACGCGGGTACGAGCCAGCAAATCTGTCGGGAGCAATTGCGGCTCAGGATATTTCTCATCTAGATACAATAAAATAGCTAATGATTGCGTTATTTTAGTGCCGTCTTCCTCAATCAGTACCGGCACACCTTTGCCAGGGTTTAGCTTGATAAAATCTGCCCCCGACTGCTCACCTTCACGAAGATTAACGCTATGGTAGTCATAATCTAGGCCTTTAAGCGCCATAGCAATACGTGTTCGGTAAGATGTAGAGCTAAAAAAGAAGTTATACAACTGCATGTTGAGGTCCAATAGTGGGTTGGTCAAAGAGTAACTAATGCGCCTTGGCAATACAAACAAATGGCTAGGAATAATAACTAATACTACAAACTATCGAACTACAGGCGACTATCACCGCTTGATATCCCAAATAAATATCACAAAACGGTAACGGCACTTTCTTTATAGCCATATCGAATCGCTTTGGCTTCTACCTTATCACCTGTAACAATATTGAATGGCGTTACATACAGCTGCCAATCACCTTCATTGATACGATAACCGATAGAAGCATTGTATGTTTGTGATGTAAGCTCAATTTTCCCATCTTCCTTCGTTATTACCGATGGCGCCATAGTTATAGGCTGAATACCATTGGGCCATATGGAATGAATCATCTCCAATTCGTTTTCAACACCCCAATCAGGCACTTCACTCAACCACATATCAGCTGCGCCCCGCATCCGTTGCAACACATTAGCATATTCCGGATTTGCTGCTAGATTGATCGTTTCTTGCGGGTCGTTATTTGTATCATATAGCTCTTCTGCGGGACGCGGGGCTTTAAAATAAATGGCCTGCTGCTCGGTTAAACTTTCATTTGCAAGACCTGACCACAGCGCACGTGCAGCAGGGAACATATCACGGAACATTAAGGGCCTGAAATAGGGTAAATCAGCCATCATATTTCGCATGTACTTGTAGCGCTCATCTCGCACTGCGCGCACACGGTCGGGGACTGAGTCCATGCGATCACGCGCGGCAAAAACATATGGGGTTGCAGGTTCGTTGAAAATATCGACCCCATCCACAAAACTGGGTTTATCCACCCCCGCAAGGCCAAGAATGGTCGGCGCCAAATCGACAAAGGAGACCAAACGATCACTGCTACCACCTTGGTTTTTTCCAGAAGGCAAACGAATCACCATCGGCACATGTAGGCCAGAATCATAGACCGCGCGTTTCGATCTAGGGAATGCATCACCGTGATCAGTCGTCCAGATAACGACAGTGTTACCATCAAGACCATCAGCCTTCAGATTTTCTAATATCTCACCCACTTGCTTATCCATGTAATGAATATTGTCATAGAACTGAGCAATAGTTTGTCGAACCTTGGCGTTATCAGGAAGAAATACAGGCACTTGAACTGCGGTAGGATCAGTAATAGCCTCAACACCTTTATCTTTGCGCCATTGCACGATAGCTTTAACCATTGGGCCCCAACGCTTTGGCAAATCTGGATCATTTGCCACCTCTTCAGTCGCCAATCTACTTTCATGGGTTGCCATCAAATTAATCATAGCGAAGAAGGGTTTATCTTTGGGTAATAAACGCCAGACTGCGGTATCTGGATCTGCCATAAAATTACCAACGTCTTGATCCCAAATAGTAAAAGGTTCACCAAATTGATAATCTTTTTTTGCGACATTTGCCGTTGCATACCCAGCGCGTCTTAATAATTCAGGAAAGGCCTTAACTTGTGCAGGCGGCACTGCCTCATAGCTTATTGGCCCGCCACTTCCAGTTCGCATCTGATGGGTTAATAGTTTGACTGGTTGAACACCAGTAATCAAAGCAGATCGACTCGGGGCGCACACCCCCGCTGCGGTAAATACTTGGGTGTATTTGGTGCCCTGAGCTGCGAGTGCATCAATATTTGGTGTATTAGCAACCTTGTCACCAAAGGCGCCAACGCGGGGGCTCATATCCTCCGCGACAATCAACAGAATATTAGGACGCTCAGCCGCAAAAGCTGACAATGAGGATAAAGCTAACGCACTGACTAATAAAAATCTGAACATGATTTTAATCCACCAATTAAAAAGGGCCGAAAGTAAAACTCTCAACCCTTGGGCCACTTAAATTTTAACGACGAATCTCCGAGCGTAATAATTCAAATAATAAGCGTCATGAGCGAAGGAAAGTCGAAGCAAAAGTTTTTGAAAAACCGGAATGTACATAGAGTACCTGAGGATTTTGAAAAAACTTTTAACGAGGAATCTCCGAGCGCAATAGCTTATTCTTGACGTTCCATCCAAGGCTGATACATCTCACCCTTATCCTGCTTCTCGAGCTTTAATTTAGTATCAGGAAACAACCCCATATACATATCTTTACGGTTTGGATAGGTCAACCACTCATCAGGGAAGGCTGCTTCCTTCGGACCGTTTTCATCACGCAGATTCATGCCATCTGACAAACGCGCATTGTAAGGCACCACACGCTGTCCTTTGTTGTTCAATAGTTTGGCTGCAAGTGCTTCGCGTAACTCTTGGACTAGTGGACGGTATTCGCGTTTGAAGAATAAATTGGTGCGTTCTTCTGGATCATTTTTAAGATCGTACAGTTCTTCGATATCCCAGACACCGTGGTATTGGATATATTTAAAGTCACCGCGGCGAATCGCAAAGGTGGTTGGGGTCATCGCAAAGTTGTATTCCCAAAAATACTCGTAGACAAAATCTGGGGCATTCCAGGTTTTAGGATCGACTTCGCGTGTTGCCACGGGTAATACACTGACGCCCTCAAATTGTTCAGGCGATTCTACACCTGCAATATCCAAGAAGGTTGGCGCCAAGTCCAAATTACGTACCACTGCTGGGTTCACATCTCCGGCGGGTACTAGCCCTGGCGAATATACGATTAATGGCACACGCACTGAACTTTCATAGGCATTGCGCTTGTCGATCAAACCGTGATCGCCGAACAAGAAACCATTATCACTAAAGAAAACTAACGTTGTATTTTCAAGCTCGCCTGTATCTTTTAACCACTGCACAATTCGACCCACACTATCATCTACTGATGATAGAGCACCGAAATACTCTTTAAGATAATCGGTCATTTTACGGTCGCTGGCATAAAAGAAATCGATACCGTGCCAGCTATTACGTTGGTTTTGTACCCACATCGGTTTATTTTTACGGCCTTCCTCTGTTGGGATACTGGTATCAGGCAATTTGAATTCCACATTGGCGTACTGACCGCGATGACGTGGTGCTGGTTTGGCATCGGAATGCACCGCTTTATGACTTAGGTATAAGAAGAAAGGCTTCGATTTATCCCTGCCATCTTCCAGCCAATCCATCGCATAATCGGTTAACTCATCTGTGATATAGCCCTTTTGATTAACGTGTTGTCCATCAATATTCAACTGATTAACCATCCCTTGATCCAGCAGATGTTTTGGAATACTGTCTGTTGGATAGTACGACCCTTGACCCGCAAAGCTTACCCAACGATCGAAGCCTGGACGTGGGCCATCATGATGATCGCCCATATGCCATTTTCCAAAGAAACCCGTCTGATAACCTGCGTCTTGCAAATATTTAGGGAAGAAGGTTAAACCTTGATCTGTTGAATTATTGTTATCTACAACGCCATGATTTCTGGCTGTCATGCCCGTAAGAATCGTTGCTCGACTTGGCGAACAAAGCGACGAAGTGACAACAGCATTAGGAAAATACGTACCATTAGCTGCCAGACTGTCAATGTTTGGGGTTTTTACAGCTGGGGTTAAAAAACCCATACCATCAAACCGCAAATCATCAATCAAAATAAAGATCATATTGCGTTGCTTAGCATCACTAGCAAAGACGCTCGAGCTAACTATTGATGCAAATAAAATGACAAAACACGTTTTAAAAAAATTCACAACATTTCCTATTTTATTAGTAATCTGCCATACGGCGGTCAAATAATGGACTGGCGATGGTAACACCGGCCTGATGTTTCTCGATGGCTTTAAGGATATCTGCAACAACCTCTGGATGATCAGCTGCGATATTTTTCATCTCGCCGATATCTTGGCGCAGGTCGTACAATACTGGCTCATCAAACTTGACACTTTTTTCACCGCTATAAAGCACAGGTATCGAGTACAAATGCAGTTTATAGTTGCCTTTGCGATAGGCCTG
>JALRIU010000287.1 GCA_023255355.1 Pseudomonadales bacterium
TGACCGTGTTGCGGTTTGTGCAGGTCAACTCGGCGGCCTGAAGTGCTGTAAGATCGGCTGAGAAACATCGCACAATCTCACGGATTTTCCTCTCAGAAATGCGCGAACGGAATGAGTATCTATTCTTCATGCCTTTTCATAGCTGCCCTTGTGGGCAGTCGTTCTAAGATTATCTTATATCCTTGGAGGATCAAATCATGGCAGCTATTAGTGCCTCAATGGTTAAAGAACTTCGTGAACGTACCGGTTTGGGTATGATGGAGTGTAAAAAAGCTCTACAAGAAGCCAACGGTGATATCGAATT
Source organism: Pseudomonadales bacterium (assembly GCA_023255355.1). Classification (GTDB taxonomy): domain Bacteria; phylum Pseudomonadota; class Gammaproteobacteria; order Pseudomonadales; family JAHEIH01; genus JAHEIH01. Next base: position 305 of record JALRIU010000287.1, read on the forward strand.
GGCAATTGAAGAATTGCGTAAAAATAGCGGTATGAAGGCTGCTAAAAAGGCAGGTCGTACAGCTGCTGAAGGTGTTGTTGCTGTTAAAGCTAACGCTGATAACACACAAGCTTACGTCGTAGAAGTAAACTCAGAAACAGACTTCGTTGCACGTGATGCTGGTTTCTTGGCATTTGTTGATCAAGTTGCTAATGCAGTAGTTGCATCTGGAAACACTGACGTTGCTGCATTGCTAGCAGGCGATTTGAATAGTGCACGTGAAGCATTGGTTCAGAAGATCGGTGAAAACATCTCTCCTCGCCGTGCAGCAACATTATCGGGTGATGTGGTAGGTAGTTATGTCCACAGCAATAGCCGTATTGGTGTATTGGTTTCTTTGAAAGGCGGTGATGTTGAGCTTGCTAAGCAAGTTGCTATGCACGTTGCTGCGGTTAATCCTCAGTATGTAAATACAGCTGATGTACCCGCAGAGGTTGTTGATAAAGAGAAAGAAATCTTTACAGCTCAAGCTGCAGAAAGTGGAAAACCTGCAGAAATCATTGAAAAGATGATTGGCGGTCGTATCCGTAAGTTCTTGTCTGAAATTAGTTTGACTGAGCAAGCCTTCGTTATGGATCCTGATACCACTGTTGGTAAGCTAGTTAAAGGTGCTGGTGCAGAAATTCTTGGTTTTGTTCGCTACGAAGTAGGTGAAGGTATCGAGAAAGAAGTGGTAGACTTTGCTGCAGAAGTAGCTGCTGCTGCCGCTGGTAACTAAGCATGATGCTGCCGTCTAGTTATAACTGGACGGTGCTGCTGATCAAATCTCAGCAGCGAGGGGCTTTTTGTCCTTAATGATAACGCCGTGGTCTGACTTCAGATGCGGCGTTTTTTTTGTCTACAACATTTTAGGAGTGCGCTATGTCGAATTCACATCGTCAAGGTGATAAAAAATATAAAAGAATTTTATTGAAGCTTAGCGGAGAGGCGCTTATGGGTGATGAGGGCTTTGGGATTGATCCAAAAGTTCTTGATCGCATGGCGCTGGAAATTGGTCAACTTGTTGGTATTGGTGTGCAGGTTGGGTTGGTGATTGGTGGTGGTAATCTTTTTAGAGGTGCCGCTTTAAGTGAGGCAGGCCTTGATCGCGTTACAGGCGATCACATGGGGATGTTAGCAACAGTCATGAATGCCTTGGCGATGCGTGATGCATTAGAGCGCAGCAATATTTCATCACGTGTAATGTCTGCGATTCCAATGAGCGGCGTTGTAGATCACTATGATCGTCGCCAGGCAATGCGCTATTTACGAAGTGGTGATGTAGTTATTTTCTCTGCAGGCACTGGAAATCCTTTCTTTACAACCGATTCTGCAGCCTGTCTGCGTGCGATTGAAATTGAAGCTGATATTGTATTAAAAGCGACCAAGGTTGATGGCGTTTACAATGCCGATCCCATGAAAGACAGCACGGCGGTTAAGTATGATCGAATTAGCTTTGATGAAACGTTAAATAAAAAGCTTGGAGTCATGGATTTGACCGCAATTGTTCTATGCCGTGACCATAATATGCCGATTAAAGTATTCAAAATGGCTAAACCAGGAGCACTTCTGAGTATAGTTGTTGGAGAAAATGAAGGTACATTAGTGGATAATGGTTGATAGTAGGTTAGAATAAGTTTTTGAAGTACCCCTAACGAGGAAGAATTGTGATTGAAGATTTAAAAAAACAAGCTGAAACCCGCATGGCAAAGTCAGTAGAGGCACTAGGTAATGCCTTTGCAAGAATTCGTACTGGGCGTGCACATCCTAGTTTGTTAGACGGTATAACGGTTCCATATTACGGTTCAGAGATGCCGTTGAACCAGGTGGCAAACGTCAACGTTGATGATGCTCGTACTTTAAGCGTTGTGCCTTGGGAAAAGCCGCTCGTGCCAGATATCGAAAAAGCAATTATGAAGTCTGATTTGGGATTAAACCCAGTGACAAATGGTGATGTGATTCGTATTCCCTTGCCGATGTTGACAGAAGAAACGCGTAAGAACTTTATTAAGCAGGCGAAAGCTGAAGCTGAAAACGCTCGTGTTGCTGTGCGCAATACTCGTCGCGATATTTTGGGCGATTTGAAATCGTTGCAAACCAACAAAGAAATTGGTGAAGATGACGAGCGTCGTGGTCAAACAGACGTCCAGAAAATTACCGACAAGTATGTGGCCGAAATCGACAAGGCTTTAGCGAAGAAAGAAGCTGATTTGATGGAAATCTAAGGATTTCCATCAATGGACTTGGATAACAATAATAATCCGCTCACCCCTGAGCATGTTGCTATCATAATGGATGGTAACGGCCGTTGGGCGAAAAAAAGACTGCTCGGTACTAGTCGTGGTCACCGTGCAGGCGCTGATGCCCTGCGGAATGTACTGCGAGCTGCCCGATCACGTGGTGTTCGCTGCCTGACCGTATATGCTTTTAGTAGTGAAAATTGGCGTCGCCCAGAGGAAGAAGTGGGTGCGCTGATGTCTCTTTTAAAATCCTATCTTGGCCGAGAGGTCGACGAACTTAATGATGAGCAGGTTAAGATCACGTTTATTGGTCGTCGTGATCGATTATCGTCCGATCTGGTAAGGCTCATTGAGTCCGCCGAGGCAAAAACATCTAACAATACGGCTTTTGAATTAAATTTGGCTGTTGATTATGGCGGTCATTGGGATATTGCCAATGCCGCAAAAGCACTAGCCAAGCGTGTTGCTGCAGGTCAATTGGATTGGCAGGATATCAATGAAGACGAAGCCCATGGCAATGACAACGAATCCCAAGATGACCGTGATGAGTTCTTGCCACTGGATCAGCCAGGCACCGATGGCGCCAAACGCTGCTCCATACAGCACAAAGACGAGAGAGAAACCGGCGATAAACA
>JALRIU010000292.1 GCA_023255355.1 Pseudomonadales bacterium
CGCGGAAAAAAAAGTGTCGTACTCGATTTAAGGACTGATGAAGGTAAACAACAATTACAACAGCTGATTGCCGATGCAGACGTTTTTATTCATTCCATGCGGGGTAAAGCAATTGCTAAGTTAGGATTTTCCTACAGCGAAGTGAAGGCCATCAATCCGGCTATTGTTTACACCAATTGCTATGGATACAGTCGCCGCGGACCTGAAGCTGATGCCACTGCATACGACGATACAATTCAGGGAGAATGTGGCCTGCCTTATGTGCAGCAATTGATGAATGGCGAGCCCCAATTTGTGGGGACTATTATGGCAGACAAAGTGGCCGGTATGACTGCGTTATATGCCACTTTGGCAGCTTTATTTCACCGTCAACGCACCGGTGAGGGGCAAGAGGTTGAAATAGGGATGTTCGAAGCCCTGGCGTCTTTTATGTTGGTTGAGCATGCTAATGGTGTGCTTTTTAATCCACCTTTAGGGGCTGCAAATTACCCTAGAGTCGTCGCACCGAATCGTAAGCCCTATAAAACTAAAGATGGTTATCTTGCAGCGTTGATATACAACGACAAGCAGTGGCAGGTATTTGTCGATGCAGTTAAACCCGAGTGGATAATGGGCGACGAATTTGACAGCTTGGCTAAACGCGCTAAGCAAATTGATCGAGTCTATGGTTTGTTAGCAACCACGTTTTTACAGCGTACCACGGATGAATGGCTTGTATTGCTGAGACAACTTGAGGTGCCATGTGCGCCGATTCGCAGTCTTGATGAATTATTTGATAACCCCCATCTCAATGAGATCGGCTTTTTTGAAAATGTCGACACACCCTACGGGCTGGTCAGATTTCCTGGTGTCCCTACGTGGTTTTCTAAGACGCCCGGTCATATTCGAGCAGGCGCTCCGCGTTTGGGCGAACATACCCAAGAGATTTTATCAAAACTTAATACCCCAATGACGAGAAAAAAGTAATGGATTTTAGTCTTACCCAAGACCAGCAAAATATAAGAGAAGCTGTGCTGAATGTGTGCAGTCAATTTGACGATGATTTTTGGCTTGCTTGTGATAATGAAGCACGGTTTCCCCTCGAATTTCATAAAACGATGGCGGAAGCTGGATGGTTAGGTATTGCCATGGATGAGTCAGTAGGTGGCGCAGGTTTAGGTATTACTGAGGCCGCCCTGATGATGCAAGCTGTCGCTGAGTCGGGTGGTGGTATGACTGCCGCATCCAGTATACACGGCCCGGTATTCAGTATGCAGCCCGTAGCATTGTTTGGAACTGCTGAACAACAACAGCGCATGATTCCGCCAATATTGTCTGGACAGGACAAAATGTGTTTTGCAGTGACAGAACCTAACGTCGGATTGGATACCACGAAGATTAAAACTCGTGCCGTTAAAGAGGCGGGAGGATACCGGGTTAATGGTGAAAAAATTTGGATATCAGTTGCTCAAAATGCCAATAAGATGATGTTGCTGGCAAGGACAACACCTATTGATCAAGTTGAGAAAAAAACACAGGGTCTATCTTTGTTTTTTACTGACCTTGATAGAGAAAAAATTGACGTCAAATTGATTCATAAAATGGGAAGGCATGGCGTCGACTCAAATATGTTATTTATTGAAGATCTTTGGATTCCAGAAGAAGACCTTATAGGTAAAGAAGGTGATGGTTTCAAAATTATTCTTCACGGACTAAACCCTGAGCGAATTTTATTAGCTGCAGAAGCTATGGGTCTTGGCCGCATTGCAATAAAAAAAGCTGCGCAATATGCCAATGAGCGTGTGGTTTTCGATAGGCCTATTGGTATGAATCAAGGCATTCAGCACCCCTTAGCCAAATGCTGGGCGCAACTTGAAGCCGCTAATTTAATGGTGATGAAAGCAGCCACGATGTTTGATAAGGGGCTGGATTGTGGCGTTGAGGCTAATGCGGGTAAGTATCTTGCTGCAGAGGCAGGTTTTGAGGCCTGTCATACTGCGATGCTGACTTTAGGGGGAATGGGGTATGCTCAGGAATACCATATTGAACGTTATTTGCGTGAAGTCATTATTCCCCGCACTGCGCCAGTTAGCCAGCATATGATTTTGAATTTCTTGGCCGAAAAAGTCCTTAATTTACCTAAATCCTATTAAATTTTTCGGTCTTGAATAAACAACACTGTTGATTTATTATCGAGTCAAAACAGAGGAAGAAAATATGAAATGCGACGCTACACTTTGTCCAGAAGATGTCGATATTGCTGCGTTAAAAGCCAAGTATGAGCAAGAGCGCGTCAAGCGAATTAGCGATAAGGGACAGTCACAATATGTACGACCAGAGGGTGGCGCTGCGGGTGACTATGCTGAAGATCCCCATAAGCCATTAGTGGCTCGTGATCCCTATGATGAAGAGCTCGATGTTGTCGTGGTCGGTGCTGGATTTGGTGGTTTGCTAGCGAGTTATCACTTGATGCAAGCGGGAGTCACCAATATTCGAAATATTGATTCTGCCGGTGATTTTGGCGGCGTCTGGTATTGGAACCGCTATCCTGGAGTGCAGTGTGATAACGATGCCTATTGTTATTTGCCATTTTTGGAAGAAACTGGCTTCATGCCCAGCAAAAAATTCGCTGATGGTTTAGAGATTCAAGGCTACTGCCGTTTATTAGCTGAGCGAGGTGGTTTTAAAGACAAGGCAGTATTCCATACATTAGTCCAAGATATTACTTGGGACCATACTATCCAACGTTATCGCTTAAAAACGAATCGCGGTGATGAGTTTCGTCCACGTTTTGTGGTGATGGCTTGTGGTGTTTTAAATATGCCTAAATTACCTGGCATAAAGGGTATTAATGATTTTAAGGGCAAAATTTTCCATACAGCCCGTTGGGATTATGATTTCACGGGTGGCTCTTACAACAATCCAGTGCTTGATAAGCTTGCGGATAAACGTGTTGCTATTATCGGTACCGGTGCAACAGCGATTCAGGCGGTACCTCATTTAGGAAAATACGCTAAACATTTGTATGTTATTCAACGTACCCCCTCTAGTGTTGATGAACGTCCCAATCCACCAACGGACGAGGCGTGGATCGAAAGCTTGCAGCCTGGCTGGCAAGCAGATCGACAAGCGAATTTCCATCGAGCGGCTATGGAGGTATTTCAACCTGGTGATACTGACCAAATTTGCGATATTTGGACTGAATTGAATCGCAACCTTCTGGCTCAATCAGAAGAGGAGGGATTTCCAGCCTCTATGGAAGAGTTCTTAGCACGACGTGAAACCATGGATTTTCGGATCATGTCTAGGTTACGTGAACGTGTTGCGTCCATTGTGAAGGACCCGGTGACTGCAGAAGCGCTGAAACCCTACTATAACTTTCTATGTAAACGGCCTCTATCGAGTAATGATTTCTATCCAACCTTTAATCGCGATAACGTGGATTTGATCGATGTTTCAGAAACTATTGGTTTGCAGGAGTTAACCGCGAATGGTTTTGTAGCTAACGGCAAGGAATACGAAGTTGACTGCATTATTTTCGCCAGTGGCTTTGAGGTGACCTCTGATCTCGAAAGACGTTGGGGCATTAAACATATTACTGGTCGTGATGGGGTATCCATTTACGATCATTGGCGTGATGGCCCTAAAACCCTGCACGGCACTATGACCCATCAATTTCCAAATATGTTTTACATTGGCTACATACAAGGTGGCTTGAATGCTTCTGTCACCCTGCAATTTGGTCGCCAAGGTTATCACAGTGCTTATATCATTAAACATGCCCTAGATCGTGGTGCTAAAGAGGTAGAACCAACGCAAACGGCCCAAGACGACTACGTTTCGCAGTTTGAAGCTTTGATGCCTGATTTAAGCGCATTTCAAGCAGCATGCCCCCCAAGTTATTTCAATAATGAAGGTGATGTTAACGCGAAATGGGCGTTATTTCGCTCATGGGGCGGTGGTTGGAACGGTTTTGAAGAAATGTTGGACAATTGGCGAAAAAACGGTCAGTTAGACGGTATGAGTATTAAGTAATCAACATGAACATTATTGTTCAGTAATTAGAAGGATAAAAAAATCATGGCGACGCCAGTCTACAAACGTATGTTAGATCTTTTTGAAGCCGAGGGGATTAATACCCTCATCGGTATTCCAGATCCGAACTTTGTGCATTTATTTCTTGAGGCAGAATCTCGCGGCTGGACAGTCATTGCTCCGCATCATGAAGAAAGTTCCGGTTTTATCTCTGAGGCCATAGCCCGAATGACTGGAAAGCCTGCGGTCTGTATCGCTACACTTGGCCCCGGTATCGCCAACGCTTCAGGCGCCATGATGTGTGCCTTGGTTGAAAATTCGCCTGTGATTTTTATTGGTGGTCAACGTGCTCGTATTACTGAGCAACGTGTGCGCCGTGGACGTATCCAGTTTATTCAACAGATGGATCTCTTTAAGAATTCAGCTAAATATTCAGCCAGTATTGAATATGCTGATCAAACCGATGAGATTATTCGTGAATCGATTCGTAAATCTTTATCTGGCGTGCCAGGCCCGACGTATATCGAACTTCCCATCCATGTTATTACTGAAGAATTAGATTTGCCGCCGGTATTGAAACCTGAGCAATATCGTTTGGTGAATCAAAGTGCTGGTGCCAAAGAAGTTGCCATGGCAGTTGAGCTGATCAGCAAGGCCGAAAATCCTATTATTCTGTGTGGTCATGGTGTGCATACGTCACGCGGCGGTGCTGCGGTCGCTGAGCTTGCCAAACTGATGGGCTGTCCCATTATTCAAACCTCAGGTGGCACCTCTTTCATTAAAGGCGTAGAAGATAGAACCTTCCCCTATGGTTTTTCCGAAGCGGCAGTTGATGCCGTCGTTAAATCCGATGTCTGTATAGCGATTGGTACAGAAATGGGTGAACCTGTGCACTACGGCAAAACGCGTCATTGGGCAGAAAAAAATGCTACGCGAAAATGGATATACATTGAACAAGACCCAACTGCTATCGGCGTGAACCGTCCCATCGATGTACCTTTGGTCGGTGATCTGCGTGCGGTAGTTCCACAATTAGTCGAGGCGTTGCAGATATCGCCACGCGCTGAGCACCCAGAGCTTGCACGTTGGATAAGTGAGGATAAAGCGCGTTTGGAGCGTCTAGCTGCGGAAGCCCCCATTTTGGATGGCCCCATGCACACTGCTCGTTGGGTAGTTGAGGCCACCAAGGCATTCCCGGAAAACGGCATTATGGTGCGCGATGGTGGCGCAACGGTGATCTTTCAGTGGACGTATTCGCAATGTAAACCCAACGACGTGGTATGGAACCAAAACTTTGGCCACTTAGGTACCGGGTTACCTTATGCGCTGGGTGCTTGTATAGCTGATGGCGGTAAACGGCCGGTAATGTTGACCACTAGCGATTCAGCATTTTTGTTCCATATTGGTGAATTGGAAGTAGCAGCGCGCTTAAAAATGCCATTAGTTGTGGTAGTAGGTGTCGATCACCAATGGGGTCTCGAAGTAGGCGTGTATAAACGTACCTTTGGCAAAGGGAGTGCCGAGACAGCGGTGCATTGGAGCAAAGACGTAAGGTTTGACAAAATTGCCGAGGGCTTCGGTTGCCAAGGTTTGTACATTGAAAAGGCTGAAGATTTGGCGCCTGCCATTGAAAAAGCCTATGCCAGTGGTCGACCTACTGTTATTCATGTGCCGATTGACCCGAATGTTAATTCCGAAGAAATGCCAAACTACTCAGAATTCCGTACTTGGTATGCTGAAGGTTCTCAATAAATTAAAAATAATAAAGGAGCGTTGAGATGCGTGATTATTTACAGTTTTACATTGATGGAAAATGGGTTGATCCTATTGTAGCTAATGCCGCAGAGGTAATAAATCCTGCAACTGAAGAGGTGAGTGGGCATATTTCTTTGGGCAGCAATGCCGATGTTGATACTGCCGTTGCCGCAGCTCGTCAAGCCTTCGATAGTTGGTCACAAACCTCTGTAGAAGAACGTTTGGCTGTCCTGCGCCGAATTCAAGAACAGTACAACGCTCGTGCTGCCGATCTTGGTGCAGCTGTCACTGAAGAGATGGGGGCGCCGGTTGAACTCGGTAATGGTTTTCACACCATACTTGGCGGCGGACATTTACAAACAGCCATCGAAGTACTAGAGAAGTATCAGTTTGAAGAGCTTCGCGGTCAGACCTTATTTGTCAAAGAACCCATTGGCGTTTGTGGCTTGATCACGCCTTGGAACTGGCCGTTAAATCAAGTAGCCGTCAAGGTTTTTCCTGCCTTAGCTGCTGGTTGTACTGTGGTTTTAAAGCCACCACAATTAGCGCCATATTCTGCCCAAATCCTGGCAGAAATTATTGATGCAGCAGGCGTTCCTGCGGGTGTCTTTAATATGGTCCAAGGTCGGGGTTCAGAAATTGGTACGGCCATGTCGGTGCATCCTGATATCGATATGATTTCATTTACCGGTTCGGAATCGGTGGGTGTTGAAATTGCTAAAAATGCTGCACCCACTGTAAAGCGTGTCTGCCAAGAATTAGGCGGTAAAAGCGCTTATATAGTGTTAGATGATGAATTGTTGAACGATAAAGTGGCGGCGGCATGCGGTGGCATGATGATGAATTGTGGTCAAACCTGCAGCGCAGGTTCGCGTTTACTTGTCCCCGCCAACCGTTTACAAGATGCTATGGCAACCATTAAAAATGTAGTGGGATCCATGACGGTGGGTGATCCGCATTCTGGTGTAACTATGGGGCCAGTGGTTTCCAAATCTCAATACAATATCATCCAAGACTACATCCAAAAAGGTATTGATGAAGGTGCTGAGGTCATTGTCGGTGGGGTTGGTCGTCCTGATGGATTGAACAAAGGTTACTATGTAAAACCCACGGTGTTTTTAACCAATAATGCTACCACAATCGCCCGCGAAGAAATTTTTGGTCCGGTGCTATGTTTGATTCCCTACCATGATCTTGATGATGCTGTGGCTATCGCTAATGATTCGGATTTTGGCCTTGCTGGATATGTGGATGGTGCTGATTTAGCAACCTGTAACGCTGTAGCGCGTCGAATTCGAGCCGGGGCTATTTATGTCAACGGTGGCTTTGACTTCCATTCTGCATTTGGCGGTTACAAGAAAAGTGGTAACGGTCGAGAGTGGGGTGAAGAGGGCTTTGATGAGTATCTAGAGCTCAAATGTATTCTTGGTTACGCACCATAGATCATGAACTTGCTGGGGTCATTTGGCCCCAGTGCGTGTTAACAATAATGATAATATTTCACTACTGACGAGTTCAAAAAGATGAATAGCAAACTAGATGTGGCCGATAGCGCCAAAATTCGCAGAAGAAATCCAGAAAAAACCCGTGAACTTTTGCTAGAAACTGCCAGTAAGCTGATTGCCCAGGATGGTCCTGAAGGATTGAGCGTATCCAAGGTAGCAAAAGCAGCAGGTTTAAATCGCGGCAGTGCTTATCATCATTTTGATACACGAGAACAGCTTGTCAGTGAAACGATGGAGTGGATTAGCAGACGTTTGTTCGATGAAATCTATGGTGATGAGCGCTTAACCAATTGGAAGGTACGCACCGATTCACGTAAAGTGATTGAAACTATGGTCACCTTTGCCATGAATAATCCAGAATTTGGCCCTACTTGGCTACATCGAGTATTTACCGAAGGTAAGTTGCAAGGTGATGTATTTTGGGAAAAATTTCGCAGCCATATGTTAACTTTTGCTAAGTCGGATATCGCAGAGCCTGATATCGATGTTGATGTCCATAGCTTTATCATGTTGGTGAGTATTATGATGTGGCCTCTTTGGTCTCAGGCTGCATCTGCCAGTCCCAAAAAACGTAAGGAACTGTCCGAACGTTTTATTAGAGAAGTAATGCGTATGGAAGTTCATGGTATTGTCAAAGCAGATAAAGTCATCGATTAACCTTAAAACATCCTAATTTATTTATTGAGGCATCTATGCAACAACCTTTATGGTCTCCTTCGACGCAACGTATCGCGCAAAGCAGATTAACTGCCTTTCAAGCATACTTGCATCAAAATTACGGATTACAATTTTCTGATTTTTCCTCATTACAGCAATGGTCAACGTCAGACACAGCCACATTTTGGAAATGTGTATGGGATTTCTTTGGCGTTATTGCATCTCAACAACCCAAAACGATACTTGAACATGCGGATAAATTCCCTGGTGCAAAATGGTTTTCTGGGGCACGGTTTAACTATGCAGAAAACCTCCTGCAGCGAAAAGATGATGGCATTGCCTTAATTGGTCGGTTGGAAACTGGCGCTCGGCGTGAGGTCAGTCATGCAGAACTTTATGAAGCTGTCACTGGTTTAGCTTCGTCATTGCGTAAGCTCGGTGTCGGAGTGGGTGATCGTGTTGCTGGATTTATGCCCAATGTGCCAGAGACGGTAATTGCCATGTTAGCAACCACCAGTATCGGCGCTATTTGGTCATCATGTTCACCAGATTTTGGCATCAGCGGGGTGATGGACCGTTTTGGACAAATTCAGCCCAAAGTGATGTTTGCCTGTGACGGCTATTTTTACAATGGCAAAGTGAATGATTGCAGTGATCGAGTAAGAGATATCGCGGCAAAACTGGATAGTTTAGAAAAATTAGTCATCGTGCCCGTCATTGGGGGGTTAAAACCAGCTGATTTAGGGGTTGTATGGGAGGAGCTGCTCGATCCTAAACCAATGCCACTGCACTTTGAGCAGCTACCCTTTGACCATCCGCTTTATATTTTGTACTCGTCTGGGACTACAGGGATTCCAAAATGTATTGTTCATTGTGCAGGTGGTACATTGCTTAAACATTATGTTGAACAACAGTTGCATGCTGATATTCAACCAGGCGATGTTCTTTACTATTTCACCACGTGCGGCTGGATGATGTGGAATTGGTTGGTTAGTGGTTTAACGGCTGGAGCTGTATTAGTTCTCTACGATGGCTCGCCGTTTTATCCAGATGCGAAGGCCATGTTTGACATGGCAGAGCAAGAGCATGTCAGTATTTTTGGAACAAGTGCTAAATATATTGCTGCCGTAGAAAAAGCCCACCTAATTCCTAAACAAAGCCATGATCTGAGCGCTATTAAATCCATCTTAACAACCGGGTCACCGTTGTCTCATGAGAGTTTTCGTTATGTCTATCGCGATATTAAAGAGGACGTCTGTTTGTCTTCAATATCTGGCGGTACCGATATTATGGGATGCTTTACATTGGGTAATGTGTGCCTTCCTGTATACGAAGGCGAATTGCAATGTCTGGCCTTGGGAATGGCGGTTGAATTTTGGAATGATGAGGGCCGGCCGGTTAAATGTGAAAAAGGCGAATTGGTCTGTGTGAAGCCTTTTCCAAGTGCACCGATCGGCTTTTGGAATGACCCCGATGATGAAAAATATCGCGCTGCCTATTTTGATATGTATCCCAATATATGGGCGCATGGTGACTATGGCGAAATTACCAAACATGGTGGCGTGATCATTTATGGTCGCTCAGATGCAGTGCTCAATCCCGGTGGGGTTAGAATAGGTACCGCTGAAATTTACCGGCAGGTTGAGAAAATTGATCAGGTTCTCGACAGTATTTGTATCGGTCAGCAATGGCAAGATGATGTTCGTGTCGTATTGTTCGTTGTGATGCGTGAAGGTCATCTTCTGGATGACAATTTATCCGATGTCATCAAAAAAACGATTAGGCAGAATACGACACCGAGGCATGTACCAGCAAAAATTATTGCAGTACCTGAGATTCCACGAACGCTAAGTGGCAAGATTGTTGAATTGGCGGTCCGGAACATCGTGCATGATAAACCAGTCAAAAATACCGATGCGTTAGCAAATCCACACGCGCTGGACTATTTTAAAAATATTCCAGAATTACAGTCGTAAACGTTATTAGGAGTGAACTATGTCAGTTAAATATGAGAACATCAAAGAAAAGATTGGAAGCCGTATCTTGGAAGATAAACAGTCATTATTGAGCGGTAAATATGCTTCTGAAATACGCGAATTGCTAGAGCAACGTGGGGTACTAATTTTTCCAGAAATTAATTTCACTGAAGATGAGCAAATTGAGTTCACCAAAACCCTCGGTAATTATTTGCCTGAAACTAAAGACGGCAAAACCACAATGATTTCATTAGATGAATCCAAAAATCCGGGTACAGCTGAATATCTTAAAGGTTCATTATATTGGCACTTAGACGGAACCATGAATGAAAAGCCTGTATTGGCTTCTATACTTTGCGGTAAAACCTTATCAAAAGAAGGCGGTGATACACATTTTTCTAATACCTATGCGGCTTATGAAGCACTCAGTGAAACAGAGCAAGCCGAATACGAAAAGTATACCGTTCGTCATGCGCCCTGGGCTTCAATGTTCTTTTACAATCAGGAACCTGCAACAGACACCATGATAAATTATATGAATATTGGTGAAACAGAATTACCCTTAGTCTGGAAACATAAATCAGGTCGTAAATCTTTGGTTTTAGGCTGCACCGCCTACGAGGTTGTTGATAAGTCCTACAAAGATAGCAAAATAATTTTGAACTCGTTATTAAACCATGCCACCCAAGATGAATTTGTGTATAAACATAAATGGTCAGTAGGCGATATGGTGATTTGGGATAATACGGGTACTTTACACCGTGCTACGCCATATGACCCATTCGGTGGTAGAGAGCTGCGTCGCACAAAACTTGAGGGCGAAGAAGCCTTCGCGTATGCGTAATGCAATTTGATACTTTTACGATTAAACGGAAAGGACGATTATTAACGATTGCATTTAATCGTCCCGATGAACTCAATGCAGTAAATCTTAGATTGCATGAAGAGCTCGCTGAGGTATTTACTTGGGCGGAGCAAGATCCTGATTCTGATGTGGTCGTTATAACAGGCGAAGGAAAAGCATTTTCAGCAGGAGGAGATTTTACCCATATCCAAAATCTGGCAGCAAATCCTGATTTATTTGACGAAGAAATTCGCCTCGCTCAAAAAATAATTCATAGCATGCTGGCAATGCAAAAGCCACTTATCTGCCGTTTAAATGGGCATGCGGTGGGTTTGGGGGCGACCGTGGCATTATTTTGCGATGTGATATACGCAGCAGAAAACGCAAAGATAGGTGATCCCCATGTTGCTGTCGGTCTTACAGCTGGTGATGGCGGAGCAATTATTTGGCCGCAACTGATTGGAATCGCGCGCGCAAAAGAGTTTCTTATGAGCGGTAAATTGTTAACGGCACGCGAGGCTGCAGATATGGGTTTAATTAACAAAGCCGTACCCCTAGAACAATTAGATGCGCTGGTATCTGATTATTGTCAAACCTTACTCGATGGCGCCCAATTAGCAATTCGCCATACAAAAAACCTCCTTAACCAGGAGCTTAAAGCCAAAGTAGAGTTATTGTTAGAGAAAGGTCTTAAATTAGAAAAGCAAACATTAACTTCAGCGGATCACCGCGAAGCTTTAGCCGCGCTTGTGGAAAAGCGAAAACCTAAATTTACCGCTAACTAAGAGGTTGAGAAGGGCAGTCTCACCTCATCTCAACCGATTATTGTTAGTTATTCAACAACTACCCTAACCCTTGCAAGGTTTTGCACTTTAGCAAACGGTGTGTTTTGGTAATGTTCATGTTGGGTAGCTATTTTTACGGTGACAAAATAGGTGCCAGGCTCGTTAAACGAGGGACTGGTGATACTAGTGGTGTATTCACCATTTTCAAATACCATTTTTGATGTGTCGCTAGTAACGGGATATGTCCGATCACCAAAATCCCATGCGACATCGACTAGCGGTCCACTGCCTGCTGTGGGGGTTATGGTAGCCATAAGTTGAACACTTTCACCCTTCTGTATGGAAACGCGGTCAGCGCCATATGCGCTAAGTTTCACAAGTGCTTGTATACCATGGCGAGTATCAGCATTTTTGGATAGCACCAATTGGCCCTCATTGATAGTGTAGCCAGAGGTTGCCGCGGGTGCGATATCTTTTTCTACCCACATGGCGACGTCGTGCAGCGCCCGTTGAAGCATGCCGAGGTAGCTAACTGTATAGGTTGGGTCTTTTTGTTGGGTTGTATCGCCATGATTGGTGCGTTCGCTATACCATAGACGGAAGTTGTTGCTATCGTCTCCTTGTTGCTGAATGACGCGTTGTCGATACCAATCGCCTTGCCAGGCAAAGGCTTCTGTATCCAGTCCGTTCTCAACCAAAATCGCTTTGCCAGTAAAGTTGCCTTCTGGTACTTTGCCTGAGGCATTTTGTGTGAAGCTCGGCCCGAGTAGCATTGGGCGTTGAGGGTATTTGGGTCTGCCATTCTTGTTTCTAAATTGATCCCAAACTGCGTACTCTTGGCCAGGTACTTGATGGCGATGATAGGTTTGTACTGCTAAAAAGTCTGAATTATCAATAAGTACACTATCACCAGGTTTTACTTTGGCAAATGCACTTGCATCACCTGGTCCAAAAAGTAATGACGTTCCAATGTTTTGTTTGATTTGGATGCTCGCACCTTTGGCTTCACCACTTGTTACCGTGACACTAATTGCTTGTAGGTTTTTATCGGTGAGTTCAGCTAATTGCA
>JALRIU010000028.1 GCA_023255355.1 Pseudomonadales bacterium
TTTATAATTGAATAAATGAAATTATTGTTCCAGCTGCTCCGAAAATCCCTGACTAAACAAAAGATCATCATGGTCGGCACTGGCTATGCCAATTTTCAATGGTGCGAGCAAAGGATCAATGACGGTTCGATCGAGGTTATCGCTTTTATCGATGACGAACCCTGGAATCATAAAACTAAATTATTAAATGCGCCGTTGAAGTACCCCAGTGAGTTAGTGGCGCTGTGCAAAAAGCATAAGGTGGATATGGTGGTTGTGTTTGAGGGTGACAAGATTGAATTGACTGCAGAACAGGTTGGAAAACTTAAGCAGTTAGGGGTTGTGGTTGAAATTCATTTACCTGATTGAGATACCGCACAGACTTCGTCTTGCGGTATGACGGTTTACTTTTCGTCATCCCGTGGAGCTTAGGGAGCACGGGATCTTTTATGAAAACTCCCCATCCACGTAATACCACTTTCCACCTACCCGCTCAAATCTTGATCTTTCATGCAAACATGCCATCTCACCAGTGTCTGTTTTATACCATGCTTTAAATTCAACGATTCCTTGATTGCCTGTTTGCGATTTTTCGATAATCTCTAGTGTTTGCCAGTCAGTGTCTTTGGCATTGAGATCGAGAGCGTTGAGCCCTCTTCGTTTTGTGGGGTGCCAGGTGTCGATCAGGTACTGGCCGTTATCACCCATGTAAAAGGCGGTAAAGCGCGAGCGCATGAGTTGTTCTGGCGTTTTGGCGTGCTGCTGGCCTGTCAAAAAGCGGCCACAGCATTTGTCGATGGGTTTATTAGATGCGCATGGACAGATTTGCATGGTTCGTTAGTTAAATAATTTTTCGCGACAGGCTTTGGCCTCTGGCAAGGCCATGTAGACCCAGTCGTGCCATAGCCCTTCGCCTTCGTGCCAGGTCACACTATTGCCTTCGCATGCTTCCAGTTGATTTTTAAACGCGACAATATCTGGATAGAACATTTCGCCGCTGCCTGCCACGATGGTGACTTTACCCAGATTATTTAAATCGCCATTGATCGGCGATAACCATGGGTGCTCTACCGACAAATCGCCACGATAGTTGTCCATGGCTTTTACTAACGTTGCTCGCCCTAACACCACATCCATTTTTTCATAGGGCGCAAAGTCGCGGTTCATATCGGCGTTCACCCAGGGCGATATCAATACCAAACTATGGGGTTTGCGCAGGCCTTCTTGTTTGATGGCGTCTGCCAACACTAGCGCTAAACCACCCCCAGCGGAGTCGCCGCACAATACCATTTCATCCTCGGGAAAGACTTCGCACATGTGGCGATAGGTTTTGATGACCATGGCGCGTGTCGCTTCAACTTTGTGCTCAGGCGCTAGTGGGTAGTCGAGCAAACTGACTCGGCAGGTATTATCGCGTGCGGCATTGACGGCAAATTTGGTAAACATTGGCAAAAAGCCCATGTTGTAGCCACCCCCGTGCAGATAAAAAATATGCTTTTTAGGCGACGAGCCAGCCGGTGCTATGGTGGCGACTTGATGGCCATCGACCTTGCGCCATTGAATATCCATATCGCTTGGCAACCATTTTGGCCACCATGCATGAAACCAGCGCTGAGGGTTGAGCATCAGTTTTGAGAGAATCCATTTAAACTGAACGAGTATCATTAATCCACGGAGAATTTTTGCGGTAAGAGACATAGTGGCGCCTTTGTTTTTTTCATCAATCTAACATGTTGGATTTAGGGTGGCCATGTCAAATTTAGGCATCTATATATTTGTGGAATCTTTCAAACCAAATATTCATTAGGTCTTTTCACGCTAGCCACGCGTTAATTTCTACCCAACTCTGAGCAAATGATATACATTTAAACTATATCATTCGGTAGCGCGTATGTTCGATTATATTGATTTACATACAGGTCCTTTAAAACACCTGGCCTATTCTTTGTTGGGGCCTCGTCTGATGGTGTTTCCTAATGTCATGCGCCAGCTCCCCATCGATCTTTCACTCTTTAATACTTGGCTAGATACCAAAGTTAGCATTAACAAAGATCTTTACTCCTTTCTCGAAGAGCGCAATACCGCCCGCCTTGGCCATTATAACGAGGCATTGTGGGAATATTTTATTCAAAGCAACCCACAATATAATTTGATTGCTAAAAATGTACAGGTGTTTAAAAACAATCAGACTATTGGCGAATTTGATTTTCTGCTGCAGGATCGCGCCCATAAAAATGTCTTTCATCTTGAGGTGGCAACCAAATATTATTTAGAACATGTTTTAGATGGCCAAACTTATTGGATTGGGCCCAATTTACGAGATCGCTTTGATTTAAAAGCCGAGCATTTAATTCGCCATCAAATCCAGCTGGGCAAAACGCCTACTGGACGCAAAACACTTAAAAACCTAGGCATCACCAACTACCGCAAAGTCATCTCTATTGGCGGCATGCTTTTCAGCCACAGCCCTCACCCACATCATATTAGCCATACGGCCCCTGAACACCGCCGTGCTAAACATATGACCCTAGCAGAATTTCAAAACGCCAAGGATAACGAACATTGGCTGATATTACCCAAACACGATTGGCTAGCGCCGCTGTTACTTAGAGAAGGTGAACGTGAAACCTCGAGCAAAGACGCTACTTGTGAAAGATTGGACACTCAATTTCAAGACAATCCAACACCCATTATGGTGGCCTGCATGCAGCCTAAAAAGCGCAATCCGCAACTGCTAAAAGAACACCATCGTTTTTTTATTACGCCCAATAATTGGGCCGAGAGCGCTGACGAAGCGATCAAACGTTCTTATGAGCATTAGTCTGATACACTAGCACCATCCGAACCACTATCATTATCGTATAAGCCACGTAGATTATTTACTAAGGATTTCTATGCGCTACCAAGGCAGCCCCGATTTTTCACATGCATCCCGCGCCAAGGTCGGAGTGCTTATCACCAACCTAGGCACGCCCCAGGCGGCGACTGCCAAGGCGTTGAAACCCTATTTAAAACAATTCTTGTGGGATCCTCGAGTGGTTGAAGTGCCCCGCCCTATTTGGTGGGTGATTTTAAATGCCATTATCCTCAATGTGCGCCCGAAGCGTTCGGCCGAAGCCTACCAACAGGTTTGGACAGAGCGTGGCTCACCGTTATTGTTTCACACCCAAGATCAAGCTAATGCCCTAGCTACTGCATTACAGGCAACCTATGGTGACCATGTTGAAGTGGCTTTTGCGATGCGCTATGGCCAACCTAGTATTGATAGCGCCTTGGATACATTAACCGCAGCAGGCTGTCGCAAACTGGTTGTGTTGCCGTTGTATCCGCAATACAGTGCTGCGACCACCGGTTCAACCTTTGATGCGATTGCTGCTAACTTTCAGCAGCGCCGCTGGTTGCCTGATTTTCGATTTATTTCGCACTACCACGACCATAGCGCCTATATCGACGCTATTGTCGAAAGTGTTAAAGCCCACTGGGCCAAGCATGGCCGTGCCGACAAGTTAATTCTTTCATACCACGGCATGCCTCAGCGCTATCTCGAACAAGGCGACCCATACCACTGCGAGTGCCATAAAACTACCCGCTTGGTGGTTGAAAAACTTGGCCTTAACGAAGGCGAATATATGACGAGCTTTCAATCACGCTTTGGGCGCGAGCCATGGTTGCAGCCCTATACCGATGAGACCTTAAAGGCACTTCCGAGCCAAGGCGTTAAATCAGTACAAATTATTTGCCCAGGGTTTTCATCAGACTGCCTAGAAACCATCGAAGAAATTGGTGGCGAAAACCGTCATTATTTTATGGATGCCGGTGGCGAACGCTATGAGTACATTCCATGCCTTAACGCCGAGCAAAGCCACATTGATATGATGGTGGATCTGATTGAAGCCAATGCCAAAGACTGGCTGGGTGAGGCTGAAGAAGACGGTCAGGCGTGCCAGGCTAGAGCGAAGGCGATGGGGGCGAAAGGGTCGT
>JALRIU010000037.1 GCA_023255355.1 Pseudomonadales bacterium
TGGGCTTCCTTAGCCGAGATGGGCGCTTTTGCGATTCGTTTGCCTGAAGACCATGGCGGATTAGGTCTTGCGACCATGGATGCCTTATTGCTAGCAGAAGAGGCCGGCAGAACGCTTGCCTGCGGGCCTTTGGCAGAAAGTATTATGGCTGTGCGTGCGTTAGGTTTATTGGCAGGCGATGAGCAGCTGGCAAGAATAGAAGAAGCTCTAGCAGGGACACATATTGTTACCTTGGCGATGCATGATATTGCTGATTTTCCCTCGCAGTGGGTAGCCGGAGGAAACGTTGCGCATAGTGTATTGGCAAGAAAGGGTAATGATATTTTATTGTTTGAACCCAGTGACGTGAACTACGAGCCTACGTTGGCATCTACATCAATTGCGGAACTCAATCTCTCGTCTATGTCTTCGACTATTATTGCCAGCGGCGCTAATGCTGTTGCTACTTTTAGCTCAGTGATTGAGGAATGGAAGTTATTGATAGCTATGCAGGTGTCTGGCATGGCCCGGCAAGCGGTTAAGCTTGCTGCAGAATATGCCTGCGAGCGAGAGGCTTTTGGCAAACAGATTGGTCAATATCAGGGGATATCCCATCCATTAGCTGACCTTATCGCCGAAATCGATGGAAGCAAGCTGATTGTTTGGAAGGCCGTACATGACTTACATCATGGCGTGAAGGATGCTGGCGCCCAAATTTCTATGTCACTATGGTGGAGCGTTGATGTTGCGGGTCGTGCTGTTACACAGGCGCTGCATACCTTTGGCGGTTATGGTTTGGCGACCGAATACGACGTGCACTTGTATAACTTACGTGCTAAGCAGTTGCCATTGGTACTGGGCGACTCGGATCAATTGCTCAGCGAGGCAGGGCGTCGCTTATATGGCAATGAAACAGTAGCATTGCCTAATGTGGGTGATGTTCCTATCGACTTTGAACTGGGCGAAGAAGCCGACAATATGGGCCGTGAATTAGCGGATCTATTTAATCAAATTTTGACACCAGAATTAAAAGCTAAGGCGCATTATTCTTTTGATGGTTTTGATCGTGGTGTGCATAAGATTTTGGCTGAAAAGAGATTTCTATTTCCCGCTTGGCCCAAAGAATACGGTGGTCGTGATGCTAAACCCTATGTAGTGAGCGCCATGCGCAGTGTTTGGCAAAAGTTCAATTGGACGACGCACCCAGTGAGCACTACTGATATGGTGGGGACCATGATACGTAAATGCGGTAATGAAGAGCTCAAGGAAGAGGTGCTAACGCGTATTATGGCCGGCGATGCTATTTGTAGTCTTGGATACAGCGAACCGGGTTGTGGCTCTGATGTATTTGCTGCAAAAACTCGTGCTACTCCTGATGGCGATGGATGGTGGCGCATTGATGGATCTAAAATGTGGACTAGTGGCGCTAATATCGCTCAATATGTTTTGATGTTGGTGCGCACCGATCCTGATCTACCAAAACACAAAGGTTTAACAATGTTCGTTGTGCCTCTAGATACGCCTGGTATCGAGGTGCAGGCGGTTCATACCTTCCAAGATGAACGAACCAATATTACTTACTATGATGGTGTTCGAATTCCTGATAGATATCGTCTCGGTGAAGTTAATGGCGGGCTGGCGGTTATGTCAGCTGCTTTGGAACTTGAGCATTCTGGCGGTTTTACCAAGGATCAGCGCCATATGGTACAAAGTGCAGAAGCGCTTTGCAGCGAAATTTCTTCGGGCGTCGGTAAATTAATTGATACTGAAAATGCCCAGCGTCGACTTGCACGAGCAAGAACCCATTTATATGTGTCAGAAATGCTAGAAATGCGAGCGCTATTTGTGATTGTTAACAAGCAGCCAAACCTTGCATATGGCCCAATGATTAAGTTGTTTTCGTCAGAGAAGTTTCAATCTGATTCGAGAGACTTGTTGTCACTCGGTGCGCCGCATACCTTATCAAAACGAGAGGGTCCAGCAGGTGCGTTGAACTTGGCTTATCGCCATGCCCATGGTTCGACGATTTATGGTGGTACTAGCGAAGTTCACCGAAGTATGATCGCTGAAAAAGCCCTCGGTTTACCACGATCAAGGGGTTAAGGAAAAATTATGACAGAGAACCCTCACTTACTGGTTGAGCAACATGGTGCCATTCTGATAGCGACCTTAAATCGACCCGAAAAGCTTAATGCTATCACCAGTCAAACCATGCAACTGTTTGAATCTGCATTACATCATTTTCGAGATACATCTGAGCTTAAAGTCATGTTAATCCGTGCTACTGGACGTTATTTTTGTTCAGGTGTTGATATGCGTGATAACAGTGATGAACCGCCAACTGTCGCGAAATCAGGTGTAGAAGTACGTGAACGACATCGTTTAAAAACTCTAGGAATGCACCGTATTTATGATGAAATGGAGCATATCGAAAAACCCATTGTGGTGGCGCATCAGGCCGCTTGTGTGGGAGGCGGTTTAGAAATGTCGCTATCGTGTGATTTCAGGTTGGCTGCACAAAGTGCTTCCTACGCGTTTCCTGAAGGTAAGTTTGGCGTACTGCCGGCATCCAATGGTGTATCGCGTTTGACCCGTATAGTAGGTCCTCACTGGGCACGCTATTTGATTATGGCTAACTTACCAGCCTCTGCCGAGCGTGCATTAACAATGGGTCTAGTGCACGAAGTATATCCTGATGAAACCTTTGAAAATGACGTGTTAGCATTTTGCCAGCATCTAGCTAATCAGCATGCAGAGCAAATGGGTACCGCCAAAATTGCTATTGAAATGGCTCATGAGTTAGGCCGTGATCAAGCACGGCATGTTGAACGAATGGCAAATAGTGTCTTAATGCTCAACCCACAATATCTTGCTGGTGTCGAAAAATATGTCGCAAGTATTGGCAAAAAGAAAAATAACGACGAATAAGACGCTGGAGACCAGACCATGGATTTTGCATGGACAGAACAACAAATAAACTTTAGGCAAACTGTGCGTGATTTTATTCATGCTAATTTGCCTGCTGATTGGGAATCCATCGCCCACGGACCAGGGTCAAAAGAGCAAACTAGTTTTGCAAAACAGTTTTGTGGTGCTTTAGCCGAAGCAGGGTTGCTTGTGCCGCATTGGCCGGCAGCTTGGGGCGGCCAGGATGCCGACCCTTGGATGGCGTTTATCCTTGCTGAGGAAATGTGGGAAGTCGGTGAGCCCAGAGGTGGGCAGTACATGAATGTCAATTGGATCGGGCCAGTACTCATGAAATTTGGCTCGCCTTGGCAACAGGAAACCTATGTTCCCCCAATGGCTAGGGGCGATTCGCTTTGGTGTCAGGGCTTTT
>JALRIU010000046.1 GCA_023255355.1 Pseudomonadales bacterium
ACGAAGTGCCACGGATTGTCTTCGTAAACAAGATGGATCGTACCGGAGCTGACTTTGAAAAGGTTGTTGGTCAGTTGCGCAGCCGTTTAAAAGCGAATGCTGTGCCGATTCAAATGACTATCGGTAGCGAAGACGAATTTAAAGGTGTTGTCGACCTTATCAAAATGAAAGCTATTATTTGGAATACAGAAGATATGGGCATGACCTTTGTCTATGAAGATATTCCTGCCGACCTTCAAGATAAATGCGAAGAAATGCGTGAGTTTATGTTGGAGGCCGCCGCTGAAGCCAACGAAGAATTGATGGATAAATACCTCGAAGAGGGAGATTTGTCGGAAGAGGATATTAAGGCGGGTTTGCGAGCGCGTACTTTGGCTAACGAAATTGTTTTGGTGTTAGGTGGATCAGCATTTAAGAACAAAGGTGTGCAAGCAGTATTGGATGCTGTCGTTGAGTTCTTACCATCACCCACTGAGGTGAAGGCGATTGAAGGGCACCTTAATGATAAGGATGAAACCTTATCAGAGCGTCATGCAGATGATAATGAACCTTTTGCGGCGCTCGCCTTTAAGATCGCAACGGACCCATTCGTGGGTACATTGACCTTCATGCGAGTTTACTCTGGAACCTTGCAAACCGGTGATGTGGTGTGGAATGCGGTCAAGGGTAAACGTGAGCGCGTAGGCCGTATGGTTCAAATGCACGCCAACTCGCGAGAAGAGATCAAAGAAGTCTGCGCTGGGGATATTGCTGCGGTGATTGGTCTAAAAGATAACACCACAGGTGATACCCTGTGTGACCAAAACAAGGTGATTACCTTAGAACGTATGGATTTCCCGGAGCCCGTTATCTCGGTAGCGGTGGAGCCTCGCAGTCAGGCAGATCAAGATAAAATGGGTGTGGCGCTAGGTAAGTTGGCACAAGAGGATCCGTCATTCCGCGTTGCCACTGACCCCGAAACAGGGCAAACCATCATTTCTGGTATGGGTGAATTGCACCTTGATATCATTGTTGACCGCATGCGTCGTGAGTTTTCTGTTGATGCCAACATCGGTAAGCCTCAAGTGGCCTATCGTGAAGCTATTCGTAATTCAGTGGAAATTGAAGGCAAATTTATTCGACAGTCAGGCGGTCGTGGTCAGTATGGGCACGTTGTTATTCACTTCTCACCCTTGCCCGAGGATAGTGAAGTGAAAGAAGGTCTGGTATTCCAAAGCGAAATCGTTGGTGGTGTCGTGCCTAAAGAATACATTCCAGCGATTCAAAAGGGTATCGATGAGCAAATGCGAAACGGCGTTCTCGCTGGATATCCTTTGCTTGGGTTGAAAGCTGTATTAAAAGACGGTTCATACCACGACGTCGACTCAAATGAAATGGCGTTTAAAATCGCCGCGTCTATGGCAACCAAAAAATTACACGAAGTCGGTGGTGCAGTTTTACTCGAGCCAATTATGAAGGTTGAAGTGGCTACCCCAGAAGCTAACATGGGCGATGTTGTCGGCGATCTAAACCGCCGTCGTGGTCTGATCAACGGCATGGAAGATAGCTTATCTGGTAAGATTGTTTTCGCTGAAGTACCTCTGTCTGAGATGTTTGGTTACGCAACTGATTTGCGCAGTCAAACTCAGGGGCGTGCGACATACTCTATGGAGTTTTTGAAGTACGAAGAGGCGCCGAGTGCTGTGTCGCAGAGAATTATTAATCGCCACTAAGCTATTGCGCTCGAAACTGCTTCGTTAAATTATTACGTTAAAAATCCTCATGTATCACATATACACTGCGGTTTTTAACGTAATATTTGCCTCGCATTTTCATCGCTCATAACGCTTAGTTGAAATGCTGCTGCGCTCGAAACTTCGTGCTGGTTTGCATCGCCGGCTTTAGCCGGCGATATTTTGGCGTGATAATATCTAGGCCATTAAACCTGCGATGACCACCAAACTTTTACTTCGCGACACCAATTTTCTGCAGTCAGTTTTTGTTCTATCTGCCGTTCAATATCTCGTTGAGTAAGGTTAGTGGTTTTAGCTAGGTCGGAAACTTTATGGGTAAGGCGGACTTCAAGGTCCACATATTCTGGATGATAGAACAACATTAAATCGACATCCTGAGTATCGATATCAGACGAGATAACGTCCTTAACAATTTCCATAGCTTTAGCTTTTATCAGTTTTCGCTCAGGCATGATTGAGCATATGACATCTTGGAATGGGCGATCATCAAATGTATCGATATGAAAAATAACATGCCCAATATCATCAAACTTGGCTTGTAATGCTTGTACTGCACAATCGCCAATGTAGTGTGCCTCGGCCGCACTTAGATATGGTTTTACTTGGATGTGCATTTCCAAAATGGCTTGATTGCCCATGCCGCGGCTCTTAAAGTCATGCACGCTGAGCACGCCTTCGATAGCATTGACGACATCTCGAAATTCTTTAACACGCTCTGGCGGAAGGGCGGTATCGACCAGTTCGTTGATGTTTTTAACGACCAATTCCCAGCCTATTTTTCCAACAAATGCCCCGACGGCGATTGCCGCTAAAGCGTCTAGCCACCAAATACCGAGCATGGCACCGCCGACTGCGAAGAAAACAACAATAGAAGATAGCGCATCACTTCGGCTATGCCAGGCATTAGCAATTAATAAGTCTGATTTAAGTTCTTTGCCAATTTTTAAGCTGTAGCGAAATATCCATTCTTTGGCCAAAATAGAAATACCGGCGACCACTAGTGCCAAAATGCCAGGGGCTTCGCGGTTGGGGTTTTCTATCATCTCCATGAGAACTTCATAGGCAAGTCCAAGACCTACCACAATAAGGATGGCGCCAAGCACTACTGTGGCCACTGTTTCATACCTACCGTGGCCGTAGGGGTGGTCTCGGTCTGGGGCCTGATGAGAAAAACGTAGTACTACAATGACTAAAAAGTCGGTCGCAAGGTCTGATAGTGAGTGAACACCGTCAGCAATCAAGGCCCCGGAGTTGGCGATGAAGCCAACAAAAATCTTAGCGATACCCAAGGCAAGGTCAATGGCTGAGCCAATAAGAGTAACTCGCTCAGCAGCTTTGCGCTTTTTGTCTAAACTTTCCTGCATGAATATCTAATTCTCTTTATTTGATGCGGGTTATTGTTGTCGCCTAACCCTAATACGGGTTTTAGTATCTCGTTGCGAAAAGAAAAAGCTGCCAAGTGCGCCTTTCTGGATATAGGCTTGGCCATTATCTTCGCGATAGCGGAAGTATTTAGAGTCTATTTGTTCCCATACTTGGCCATTTTCGAGGCGAATAATAAGTTTGCCGTTACCTGAAGATACGCTTTTTACAAATACGTCCATGCTGTCTGGAATACGCTTAGCAATTTCTTTTTCTTCAAATCCAAAAAAGTCAGCAAACTTATCAGAGAAGTTAGTCATTAATGAATCTTCATCACTGCGTTCAGTGAGTTCTTGGGTTGTTTGTTGGGTTCTTTCTGAGCTGTTAACTGCAACGGGAGTCAGCGTTGATAAATCGTCATAGCAAGTGAGGCGTTCACTTGGATTTTTAATAATCCTGCAGTCATCGATGGCTTGTTGCAAGCTCGCCGAAAATACTGGCAGGCTCAAGACAATAAGAAGTGTTGCAATAAGATTACGCACGACGTGTTCCTCAGCTTGGTTTGTAATTCAGCTAACTTAGCATAAATACAATTATTTTTCGCAAAAAAAAGGCGACCAATTGGCCGCCTTTTATATATCCACTAAAGATTAATCTTTAGCTGCTTTACGTGCTTTAGCGGCTGCGATAACTTCTTCAGCAACGTTATTTGGACACTGGTTATAATGGCTGAATTCCATAGAGAATTGGCCTCGACCAGAAGTCATAGTACGCAAGTGACCGATGTAACCAAACATTTCTGAAAGAGGAACGTCAGCTTTTACACGAATACCAGTAACGCCAGGCTCTTGGTCTTTGATCATACCGCGGCGACGGTTCAAGTCACCAATAACATCACCTACGTGATCTTCAGGAGTGAATACGTCAACTTTCATGATCGGTTCAAGCAACTGAGGGCGTGCTTTAGGGATAGATTGACGGAATGCACCTTTAGCTGCAATTTCGAAAGCAATCGCAGATGAGTCAACTGCGTGGTAACCACCATCAAACAATTCAACTTCAACGTCTACAAGTGGGTAGCCAGCCAAAGTACCTTCTTTCATCATGCTAGCGAAACCTTTTTCGATCGCAGGGAAGAATTCCTTAGGAACGTTACCGCCAACAACTACTGAGCTGAACTTAAAGCCAGAGTTTGCTTCGCCTGGGCGAATGCGGTAATCGATTTTACCGTATTGACCAGAACCACCAGATTGTTTCTTGTGGGTGTAGCTATCTTCGATTGGTGAAGTGATGGTTTCGCGGTAAGCAACTTGTGGTTTACCAACTTCAAGCTCAACACCGTAAGTACGCTTCAAGATATCGACTTTAATATCAAGGTGCAATTCACCCATGCCTTTTAGGATGGTTTCACCTGAATCTTCATCAGTTTCTACGCGGAATGATGGATCTTCTGCAACCATTTTACCGATAGCAATACCCATTTTCTCTGAGCCACCTTTATCTTTTGGAGCAACTGCGATAGAAATAACTGGTTCAGGGAATACCATTGCTTCCAATGTGCAAGGGTGATCTTCTGAGCATAAAGTGTGACCAGTTTGAACGTTTTTCATACCAACGATTGCAATGATGTCACCAGCTTGTGCTGAAGATATTTCGTTACGATCATTAGCATGCATCTCAACCATGCGGCCGATACGCTCGGTTTTGCCTGTAGCAGAGTTAAGAATGGTGTCGCCTTTGTTGATCTTACCTGAGTACAAGCGAACGAAAGTTAACGCACCGAAACGGTCATCCATGATTTTGAAAGCAAGTGCGCGAAGCGGTTCGTCAACTGAAACTTTAGCGTATTCGCCAGTTTCGTTGCCTTCTTCGTCAGTCAAAGGTTCTGGTTTAACTTCGATAGGTGAGGGCAAGTAATCAACAACGCCGTCTAATACTAATTGAACACCTTTGTTTTTGAACGCAGAGCCGCAGAAAGTTGGGAAGAATGCTAGGTCGTTTGTGCCTTTACGGATACAACGCTTGATGTCTTCGATTGAAGGCATTTCGCCTTCCATGTAGGCCATCATTATGTCGTCGTCTTGCTCAACCGCAGTTTCAACCAATTTCTCGTAGTATTCTTCGGTTAAATCTACCATGTCCTCAGGAACATCGGTGATTTCATAGTTCTCAGGAAGACCGGAATCATCCCAAATGTAGGCTTTTTTGGTCAATACATCGACAACACCCACGAATTGGTCTTCTGTACCGATAGGAAGAGTCATAACCAATGGGTTCGCGCCAAGTACTTTCTCTACTTGTTTAACAACGCGGTAGAAATCAGCACCGATACGGTCAAGTTTGTTAACAAAAATCACACGAGATACTTCTGATTCGTTTGCATAGCGCCAGTTTGTTTCTGATTGAGGTTCAACACCGCCTGAACCACAGAATACACCAATACCGCCATCAAGAACTTTTAGAGAACGATAAACTTCAACGGTAAAGTCAACGTGCCCAGGAGTATCAATAATGTTAAAACGGTGGTCTTTCCAGAAGCAGGTAGTAGCCGCAGATTGAATAGTAATGCCGCGCTCTTGTTCCTGTTCCATGAAGTCAGTAGTGGCTGCGCCATCGTGTACTTCACCGGTTTTATGGATTTTACCGGTCAATTTCAAAATACGCTCGGTGGTGGTGGTTTTGCCAGCATCCACGTGAGCGAAAATGCCGATGTTTCTGTATTTAGATAAGTCAGTCATGTTAGTACTCGTACCAAGGGGTAAAAAAGTGGGCGGCATTATACTTGCGGAATAGCCTCGAGGGAATAGCTGATCGAAAATTGCTCAACAAAAAGTTTAAATAATCCCTGAAATTTAATTTTTTGTATAAAAAACGGGCAAAAATTACCGAATTACTTGACTCTTATAAAAAGGAAGTTATGATTTCGCGCCTAGTGGAAGGGCTCAAAAGGTCCAAAATGTTTTTGTTATCTTGAATTTGAGGAACGTAGCAGTGGCTAAGGAAAAATTCGAACGTAAAAAGCCCCACGTAAACGTGGGTACAATCGGTCACGTTGACCATGGTAAAACGACTTTGACAGCGGCGTTGACACGCGTATGCGCAGAAGTATACGGCGGCACCGCAGTTGCATTCGACGGTATCGATAACGCTCCTGAAGAACGTGAGCGCGGTATTACCATTGCTACATCACACGTTGAGTATGATTCGTTGGCGCGTCACTATGCGCACGTTGACTGCCCAGGACACGCTGACTACGTTAAGAACATGATTACTGGTGCGGCACAGATGGACGGCGCTATTCTAGTATGTGGTGCGACCGACGGTCCTATGCCGCAGACGCGTGAGCACATCCTGCTGTCACGTCAGGTAGGCGTACCTTACATTGTGGTATTCCTGAACAAGGCTGACCTGCTGGCAGAAGATTGCGGCGGTGTGGGCACCGAAGAATTTGAAGAGATGAAAGAGCTGGTAGAGATGGAGCTTCGTGAGCTTCTGGACACCTACGAGTTCCCTGGCGATGACACGCCTATCATCTGTGGTTCAGCGCTGATGGCGTTGAACGGTGACGATGACAACGAGCTGGGTACCACGGCGGTTAAGACGCTGGTTGAGACCTTGGATTCGTACATACCTGAGCCTGAGCGTGCGATTGACCAGCCGTTCCTGATG
>JALRIU010000102.1 GCA_023255355.1 Pseudomonadales bacterium
AGGTGAATCGGGAGGCCTTGGTCAATGTCAAAGAGCGAAACATAGTGGCCAGTCCCACCTGTATTGTGACCCAATTACTGATGGCACTTAAGCCGATTCACGATGAGGTGGGGATTGCTCGGGTCAATTAATAGCAGCACACAACCTATTAACGGTATCGCAAATGCAGTAGCGCCCACCAGATGGCCTGGGAATCGATCAAGTAAGAAGCCTGTGCCAAGTCGTCCAATGATTGAAAAAACGCCAATCAATGAGGCTATGCCTGCAGCTTCCATCGGAGCGACACCGCTATCTTTTAAGATAGGAACAAAATGCATCACGATCGATACCGCGGTAAACGAAAAGAAACTACTCCCCAACAAAAGTTTGATCATTGGAGCTGAACGAATACCGTCTTTAAAAGTTAAACCAGGAAGGTCTTGTGTATTGACGGTGGACTTTGCCTCGTGTTTCTTTTTATCGTTGGCACCTCTAAAACCCAGGAATAAAAACGGAAACACGATAACCGCCCAAGACAATCCAAGGTAGGTAAAGCCATTGCGCCAACCAAATTCACCAATCAAATATGTCGCCATTACCGGGAAGATAGATATAGCAACTGACGCGCCGGATAAAGTCACCGCAAGTGCCATGCCTCGCGAGGCAAAAAAACGACTATTTACGGCACTCGTCCAAACGGTGGTTTGGGTGGCTACCATAGCAATTGCTATGATGCTCCAGAGCATAATCCAGTTACTATCGCTGCCCGTTGCTGTCCCAAGCAATGCATAGGAACCACACACCATCAATACCCCGGCTAGGCCTACTTTCCTTGGGCCGTTTCGATCAACTAAGAAACCCAGTGGAATACAAAAAATTGACGTCAGCAGGGCAGCCGTTGATACACCCATGGAAACTTGTGCCCGCGACCAATTAAAAGCGGCTTGAAGCGGTTCAAAAAAAGGCCCCATTGAGTAAACAAATAATGTCGAAGTGGCATAACCAAGTGCTGCAACGAGCGGAAGATACCAATAGGCCTGCCATTCTTGCATTTTGCTTAACTGTGAAGACATAGACTTTCCTTTGTTATCGTTATTTAAAATTTGTAAGGTTTATTTATGGCTCTATTACGCAATTTTAGACTTTAGAAATCAAGTAGGCATGATAAAAAGATAGATTAGTTCGGACATCTTTTGCGAGAATGAGACATCAAAACTTGAGGACTAGTTAGTCAATGAGCGGATCTAAAAAGCCACTTTACCTAACTGTTGCGGATGAGCTTAAAGAAAAAATTATCTCTGGTGTTTTTCCGATAGGCTCGCTGCTTGAAACAGAAGATAGGTTAACTGAACGTTTTAATGTCAGCCGCCACACTATTCGAGAGGCGCTAAGGGTTTTAAGAGATGAGGGGTTAATCAAATCTCGACGTGGATCAGGAAGTAAGGTGATTCCTCCTTCGACGAGTCATCATGATACTTATCAAGTGATGTCGATAAATGATCTATTGATGTTTTCTGAGGATACGACTTTTGATATCGAATCCATCGAACTCATCAAAATTGAAGGTAATCGCGCACGGATACTGGATATTCCTGAAGGTGAAGAATGGCTGCGGATAGGGGGGCTGCGCTACCGCAAAGGAGAAAAACTCCCCTTGTGCTGGTCATCCTATTTTATCCCCCGAGAATTTGCCAACGTTGGACGTTTGGTGCAGCGTTTTAAGGGGCCTATTTTTACACTTATCGAAGATTTTTCGGGTCAAAAAGTGACTGAGGTCAAGCAACAGATTTCTGCCTCAATGATACCCAAAGACTTGATTGAGCCATTATTGACGTCGAGGAATAGCGCTGCACTGATGGTTCGAAGAACCTATTGTACCGATGATGACAAAATTTTGCAGGTGACCCTGAATACTCACCCTGCTGATCGTTTTCAACATGCGATGACCATGCGCCGTGGCCGCAAAATATAAGGAAAAATACATGATACATGAACTTAAATGCCCCGAGCTTTTTAAAGAGCAAGCTTTTATCGATGGTCAATGGGTTGATGCTGATGATGGGGCGACCTTAGATGTTTTAAACCCTGCCAATGGCCAATGCGTGGGTCGAGTATCACGTTGTGGCTCCAGTGAGACTGAAAGGGCAGTGATAGCGGCTGAAAAAGCCTTGGCAGAATGGAAAACTCTGACCGTTAAACAGAGGTCATCCTATCTTCGTAAATGGTACGAATTGGTCATTGAACATGCCGATGATTTAGCGTTGATACTAACTCAGGAGCAAGGCAAACCACTTGCCGAGGCAAAGGGCGAAATTTTCTACGGCGCAAATTATATTGAATGGTTTGCTGAAGAAGCAAAACGAATTTATGGCGATACTATTGCACCACCATCCAATGACAAACGATTGGTGTGCATAAAACAGCCTATAGGGGTAGTGGCTTGTATTACGCCGTGGAATTTCCCAAATGCTATGCTGACCCGCAAAATTGCGCCAGCACTTGCCGCGGGTTGTACCGTCGTTTGTAAACCGGCTAATGCCACACCTTTATCTGCTTATGCACTAGCGGTGCTTGCTGAAAAGGCAGGCATTCCTGCTGGTGTCATTAATATTGTGTCTGGTAAAACTGGCGAGATTGGTAACATCTTAACTCGTCATCCCTCTATTAGAAAATTGACCTTTACTGGATCCACAGAGGTAGGAAAATCATTGATGGAGGCGTGCGCCAGTACCGTCAAAAAAACCTCGATGGAGCTTGGGGGCAATGCGCCATTCATTGTCTTTGATGATGCGGATCTAGATGCCGCAGTAGCAGGTGCGATGGCCTCGAAATACCGTAATGCCGGACAAACCTGTGTCTGTACCAATAGGATTTTGGTTCAAGAGTCTATTTATGAAGCCTTTGCCGAAAAGCTTGCAGCGGCTGTTGCTAACTTAAAAGTGGGTAATGGGATGGACGCTGGGGTAACTATCGGGCCGTTGATCGATGAACAAGCTGCTAGTGATGTCATGTCTTTTGTAGATGACGCTATTACTAAAGGGGCCAAAGTTATTGC
>JALRIU010000110.1 GCA_023255355.1 Pseudomonadales bacterium
ATGGCCAGAATCGACATGATGATGTATTTCGTGCATTACAAGGGTTGCCTTTAGCTTCGCTGAAAAGTCGAGGTGAAGCGTCTCAGTATATGCGTGATCATTTGCACGAGCCAGAGATAGCCGAATTCCTGTTAAAGGGATTGCGTAAGGCCTCAGAAAGCGGGTTTGAATTACGTTACAATGTGCCTGTGCTTATGGATCAGTATGCCAATATCGCCGGCTGGCCATCGATAGATGGTATCTATGATGGCCCGGTAAGATTTATCAGAGGTGCTGATTCAGATTATGTTACAACAGAGCATGCATCAGCAATTCAGCGTTATTTTCCAAATGCATCAGTGCGCAGTATCGAGGGAGCAGGGCATTGGTTGCACGCACAGAAACCCGCTGCTTTTAATCGTTTAGTCGAGAGGTTTTTAGACGAAAATTAAGCGAGAGTGATTTCTCGCACAACATCTACAATTGCTCTACATAATATTGTCAGTTGATCATCGGTAATGATGAACGGTGGCATGATATAAACCAACTTACCAAAAGGTCTCACCCAAACACCTTTTTCTACAAAAGCAGGCTGTATTTGTTTCATATCAACTGGTTTCTTTAATTCAATCACACCAATGGCGCCAAGGACTCTTACATCGTTGACCTGATTCAAAGATGCCACCACGTTTAATTCATTGGTCATGATGATCTCTAACTCAGCTATCCTTTGTTGCCAATTGCTGGCGAGTAATACATCTAAGCTGGCGTTAGCAACTGCGCAAGCCAAGGGATTGCCCATAAAGGTGGGACCATGCATTAATACCCCAGCTTCACTGCTATCGATCCCCTCAATCACTTTGTCATTACATAGCGTTGCAGCGAGGGTCATGTAACCACCAGATATGGCTTTCCCCAGGCACATAATATCGGGGCTTATGCCGGCATGTTCGCAAGCGAATAGTTTTCCAGTGCGACCAAAGCCTGTGGCAATTTCATCGACGATTAATAAGATGTCGTATTGATCACAAAGATCTCTAACAGCTTTTAAATAAGCAGGATTGTAAAACCTCATACCGCCAGCACCTTGAACTATTGGTTCAATGATGACTGCTGATATTGTTTGATGGTGCTCACCTAAAGCATGTTCTAACGCCAGCAAATCTTCTGCTTGCAGCGGACGGTTAAAACCCAGGGGCGGTGCATCGACAAATAGATGTTCAGCCATAACCCCTTTAAACATATGGTGCATGCCATTGATGGGATCACAAACCGACATGGCACTAAAGGTATCGCCATGGTAGCCATTTTTAACGGTTAAAAGACGATTACGTTGACTCTGGCCTTTGGCTATCCAATATTGAAACGCCATTTTAATTGCCACTTCGACTGATACCGAACCAGAATCTGCTAAAAATACCTTATTAAGACCTACAGGGGTAAGTGCGACAAGCCGTTCGCAAAGTGTTATTGCCGGTGCATGGGTAAGACCACCAAACATAACGTGAGACATATTATCGAGTTGGTTTTTGGCGGCTTCATTAAGTGTCGGATGATTATAACCATGGATACAGGCCCACCACGAGGACATACCGTCGATTAATTGGCGGCCATCTTCTAATTCTAGGTGAACACCTGAAGCTCTAGCCACAGGGAAACAGACCGGCGGCTGACTGGCAGAAGCATAAGGATGCCATACATACTGTTGATCTCGATTAATCAGGTCTTGAGTATTATTGTTATTCACGGCGTAGCGCTTCTTCAATTATAGGTTTTGCATTATTAAGCAAAATAGGCTGCGCATTTGTATTTGGATGGATACCGTCTGCTTGAATAAGTTGATTATTTCCACCGATGCCCTCCAAGAAAAAGGGCACTAAGCGTATTGAATATTTATCAGCAAGTTCCTGATATATATTGTAAAAACCTTCGCTATAGCGACGCCCATAATTTGGCGGAATACGCATGCCAAGCAAAATAACCTGACTTCCCGAAGACGATGCTTTTTCAATGATTAAACTGAGATTATCTTTTAGAGTGTCCAGCGGATAACCTCTCAAACCATCGTTACCGCCGAGCTCTAAGACAAATATATCAGGGTTGTGACGCTCCAAAATGGCATCCGTTCGCGCCAAGCCGCCAGCACTGGTTTCTCCACTGATACTAGCGTTAATAATGAGCATATTTTCATTTAATTCTTGTCGCAATAGCTCTACCCAGCCTTTATCTGCGGCAATGCCATAGCCGGCACTGATGCTATCACCTAGAATAACAATGGTTTGTTGATTGGCCGATAAAGGCGAGGCTAACGTCAACAAAAAGACGTATAAAATACCTTTGAATCCGCTATAAACTTTGGAAATGTAATGATTAAAACTCATCGCTTAGTCAAATCTGTCGAAACTGCTGCTGGAAAGTTAGACATACTGAAAGGCATTGACTTAGAAATCAAGTCCGCTGAGAGTGTTGCGATTGTTGGCAGCTCTGGATCAGGAAAATCAACATTATTAGCCTTACTTGCCGGCCTTGATAATTCTAGCCAAGGAGAGATTTTTTTAGTGGGTGAGCCACTACATAATATGTCTGAAGATCAGCGAGCCACGCTCAGGCAAAAAAATGTAGGCTTTGTGTTTCAATCATTTCAATTGTTGGCAGGACTAACGGCCTTAGAAAATATTTCATTACCCTTAGAAATGCAAAAGGATCCAGCCTCCAAAACTAAAGCACAGTCTTACCTCGAAAAAGTGGGCCTAGCTGAACGTGGTGATCATTACCCCAATCAATTATCTGGCGGAGAACAACAACGTGTTGCCATAGCTAGGGCATTTGCCAGCCAGCCCAGTGTGTTATTTGCCGATGAGCCTACGGGTAACCTTGATAGCGAAACGGGCAGAAATATTGCCGATTTATTGTTTGCCCTCAATAGAGATGAAGGTTGCACACTTGTCCTCGTTACCCACGATGACCGTTTAGCTCAACGTTGTCATCGACAATTTAGAATGACTGCAGGTGAGCTACGTGAGGAGTTCCATCAGTGAGGTTGGCTTTGAAAATGCTGTTGCGCGACTGGCGAAGCGGCGAACTCAATTTATTATTTGCCTGTTTACTGGTTGCGGTGGCTACCGTGACTGGGATTAGTGGTTTTGCTGAGAGACTTAGTGAATCGTTATACCAGCAAAGCAAGGATTTCCTGGCCGGCAGCTTGGTTATCACAAGCTCTAAACCGATATCAACAGACTTACTGAATAATGCTCAAAGTGAAGGTTTGAGAAGCGCGCTAACAACAAGTATGCCGTCTATGGCTTATGCAAATGGTAAATTACAGTTAACCGCTCTAAAAGCAGTGAGTCAAGGTTACCCTTTGCGAGGCAACCTCAAAATTAGCTCAGCACCATTTGCTTCCAGCTATCAGAATGTGACTAATGGACCACGACAAGGCGAGGCTTGGATTGCGTCTAATATGGCGTCATTACTCGATGTCAGTCTTGGTGATGGTATTGAGATTGGCAATGTTGAACTTGTCATTACTGCCTTTTTAATTGATGAGCCCGATCGTGGTTTTGAAATGTTT
The DNA here is from genome assembly GCA_023255355.1 of Pseudomonadales bacterium. Lineage (GTDB taxonomy): Bacteria > Pseudomonadota > Gammaproteobacteria > Pseudomonadales > JAHEIH01 > JAHEIH01. The sequence goes on from JALRIU010000110.1 coordinate 3,551, forward strand.
TCAATTGGGCCGAGAGTTATGATGCATCTGGATGATATTGCAGCTGCTGGCTTAATCATGGCGGGTAGTCGCGTGTCTTACTCGGCTCAATTCGACGGCAACAAAGA
>JALRIU010000208.1 GCA_023255355.1 Pseudomonadales bacterium
TAAGTCAGAACATCCTTATTATTACATGAACTCAATCATGGTCGATGAATCATTTCCTGGCATGAGACAGGAAAATGATTTGAATTTTAATCACCCTGATTTTGATAAATACCCTCACATTGCTAAGATTTGGATCGGTTCTGAATCGAGGGTATCATGCCATTCAGACACTCCACGAAATATTGCTTGTTGTGTTCAGGGTGATCGACGCTTTACCCTATTTCCTCCAAATCAAATTCAAAACTTGTATCCTGGCCCTTTAACCCCAACGCCTGGTGGCCAAACTGTCACCATGACAGATATTCAGCAGCCTGATTTTGATAAGTTTCCTCGATTAAAAGAAGCGTTAGATAATGCAGTTATTGCTGAGATGGAGCCTGGTGATGCCCTTTATTATCCTAGTTTGTGGTGGCATGAAGTTGATGCATTAGATAAGTTCAATGTGATGATCAATTATTGGTGGATTGATGCACCGCGTTATTTGGGCGATCCGCTAGACGTATTAATGCATGCCATGTTGACCCTACGTGATCGTTCGCCCAGTGAAAAAAAGGCTTGGCGCGAGATATTTGACTATTACATTTTTGGGGATGCCGACAAAGTCAGGGATCATTTACCTGAGCACACATGGGGGGCACTTGGTCCTATGGATCAAGATCGTGCGCGTCGTCTTATCATGCAAGTTCGCCAGTCCTTGAATCGTTAGGGAGTCGTAATGACTAAGAAACCAAAAGTTGTCATTGTTGGTGGTGGAACCGCAGGTTGGTTAACCGCATATGCATTGGTTAAACGTATGGGCCCTGTGCTCGATATTACTCTGGTTGAATCTGATCAAATTGGTACAGTTGGTGTGGGTGAAGCGACGATACCCACCATGCGAAGTTTTCACGGCCTGCTCGAAATTGACGAGCGAGAGTTCATGGCGGCCACCAGTGCTACCTTCAAATTAGGGATATATTTTGATAACTGGGGCGCACAAAATGATAGTTATTTACACTCGTTTGGTGTGATTGGTCAAGGTAATTGGTTAACAGAATTTCATACCTATTGGATGCAAGCCGTTAAGCATGGTTATCAGGGCGATTTAGGTGATTTTTGCTTAGAGTTACGAGCAGCTGAGGCTGGTAAATTTGCGCTCAAAGCAGGCAATACCCCAGTTAATTACGCTTATCACCTTGATGCAACCGCCTACGCTAGATATCTCCGCAACAAAAGTGAGAGCTTGGGTGTCAAACGTATCGAGGGCAAGGTAACGCAGGTTAATCTCAATCCGAATAATGGTTATATCTCCAGTGTCGATATGGACAATGGACGCAATATATGTGGGGATATGTTTGTTGATTGTTCAGGTTTTAGAGGCTTATTGATCAATGAGGCCCTGGGCGTAGAGTATGAAGATTGGAGCCATTGGTTGGCAGCTGATAGCGCTCAAGCAGTACAAACGGAAAGCACAGTATTACCACCGCCATATACCAAAGCTATTGCCCACCCCATTGGCTGGCAGTGGCGTATTCCCCTCCAGCATCGTACTGGAAACGGTATTGTATATAGCAGTCATCATGCCAGTGATGAACAGGCAACCAACACGCTAGTCCAGCATTTACAAGGACCTATGCTAACTGAACCGCGTCAAATCAGATTTACCACCGGGCGTCGTAAGCAGCCATGGTATAAAAATTGTTTGTCTATTGGTTTATCAAGCGGATTTTTAGAACCCCTAGAGTCAACATCGATACATTTGATTACCACCTCAATTGTTAGATTGATGCGGTTGTTACCCTTTGATGGTCAAATGGAATTATCGGCGGCCAGTTATAACGAAGAAACGATTCGTGAACTGGAAGCCATTAGAGACTTTATTATTCTTCACTATAAGCAAACGGCTAGAAATGACAGTTCAATGTGGAACTTTTACAGAGAAATGGATGTGCCTGATAGTTTGCGTCATCGTATGGAAATTTTTAAAGCCAATGGATATGTTACGCCAGACGCAGTAAATCTATTTAGGGTGGATTCATGGTTGCAAGTGATGATGGGGCAGGGTTTACTGCCGCAACATGCTCATGGTGCAGCAGATTTAATGCCGCCTCAGGCGTTGTTACAGCAGATGCAACAAATCAAGACCTTTGTTAAGAAGGGAGTAGATTCGCTCCCTCCGCATCACGAATTTATAAAACAGTATTGCCCAGCCAAGATAGCGTCATAGGGGGCGAGTACTATCCCGTACAATAATTTCATGGGGTAGATAAGGGTTTGGATTATCGATCGTTTTGCCTTCTATCAAGTCAATGAGCATATTCATGGCGACCTCACCTAGCTCTGCTGCCGGTTGGCGGACGGTTGTAAGGCTTGGGTTCATAAAGGCTGCCAGCTGAAGGTCATCAAAGCCTGTGATGGATATATCTTCAGGGCAATTAATGCCGCCATCGCGAAGCCCTTTGATCAGGCCAATAGCCATAGAATCAGCAGCGCAAAACACCGCAGTAGGTCGTTGTGACGATGGCATGTCGATGATTTGTTGCGCAGCTTCCATACCTGAAATAATCGAGTAGTCACCTTCAAGAATACAATTTTCACAAATTGAAATTCCATTTTCTTGTAGTGCCATTTTGTATCCATTCAGGCGATTTAATGTCGTTGGACTCTCGTTTTCTGTAGTCGTTACGCCAACTAAGCAAGCGATACGTTTATGGCCGAGCTTGATTAGATAGTTAACCATTTCATAAGAGGCCTTCACATCGTCAATTTGTACCGTTGGGTAGGAGGCGTTTGGAACACACTCCATGACATTGACGAAAGGAATATTATTGGCAGGATCCAGCATTTCGAAGAAGGTGTGGTGACGTGCGGTGTAACCCACATTTTCTAAATCGTTGTGTTTGCCACCGGCGCGTAAACAAGCTTGTACCGAAGCAGCGCGCACATACGAGCGTTTGTCAGAGCCCAGAAACACATCTT
>JALRIU010000224.1 GCA_023255355.1 Pseudomonadales bacterium
TTTGATATGTCTGAATATATGGAACGCCATACAGTGTCTCGATTGATTGGCGCGCCTCCAGGATATGTTGGATATGATCAAGGTGGTTTACTAACCGAAGCAGTTACTAAGCATCCACACGCTGTTCTTTTGTTAGACGAAATAGAGAAGGCACATCCAGAAGTCTTTAATTTGCTTCTGCAAGTGATGGATCATGGTACTTTGACAGATAACAATGGTCGTAAAGCTGATTTTAGAAACGTTATTCTGATTATGACTACCAATGCTGGTGCGCAGATCATGAGCCGTGCATCAATTGGTTTTACCACGCAAGATCATAGTAGTGACGGTATGGAGGAGCTTAAGAAACTCTTTAGCCCTGAGTTTAGAAATCGCTTGGATTCGATTATTCAGTTTGGTGAGTTACCGCGTGAAGTTGTGTATACCGTGCTTGATAAGTTTTTGGTGGAGCTCCAAGTTCAATTGGATGATAAGAAAGTTCATATTGAAGTGGATGATGAAGCAAGAGAGCTTCTTGTTGAGAAGGGTTATGACCGGGCAATGGGTGCCCGTCCGATGGCCCGTGTCATTCAAGAACTCATTAAAAAACCTTTGGCAGATTTAGTGTTGTTCGGTGAGTTGGCTAGCAAGGGTGGCACAGCATTAGTCACCGTTGAAAATGGCGACATTGTTGTACGAACTGAAAATGAGATGCTAGAACCTGCCTAGCAGACAGGCAAATGTCATGAATTGAATTATATTCGATTCATGACATGTACTTTTTAAAATTTCTTTTTAACGAGCGCGGTATGTAATGCGACCTTTAGTTAGGTCGTATGGCGTTAATTCTACGCGTACTTTATCACCCGTAAGAATACGGATGTAGTTTTTACGCATTTTGCCAGAAATGTGAGCTGTCACAACGTGACCATTTTCAAGTTTTACACGAAACGTAGTGTTGGGAAGGGTATCGATAACTTCACCTTCCATTTCAATATTGTCTTCTTTTGCCATTCGGCCAGCATCTCCATTAGGAACTGTTTAAAAAGTGCGCGCATTTTGCCGTAATTCACAGCAAACTGCAAAACATATAGTGAAAAAAGCCAGATTTAGCGAGCGATTAAGGCGTTAATTGATTAAGGATTGGTGTCTCGAGTATCACTTATATTCATTTTCTGGGTTATCAAATTGTAGGTAATTCCGTAACTTAATTGTAAAAAAGTAAAAAAATGGCGTGTCTGCTAAAGCACAAAATACTTTGAAGAAATAATTGCTAAGTAAAAGTATGAAGATAGCTTTGGTTGTCAGATCTCCACTGATAATGGCGGCCCAAAATGTCACACTAATAACAGCAATTGAGTCAACGAGTTGGCTAACCATGGTACTGAAGTTATTTCTAATCCAGAGGTATTTGCCCTTGGTAAGTTTTTTCCAGAAGTGAAATAACTTTACGTCGCAATATTGCGCCGCGATATAGGCCATCATGGAGGCAAACATCGCTCCCGACGTGCAGGCATATAGCAGGGTAAATAGCTCGGCTGAATCTTTTAAAATTTGACCATTGGGAAGACCCACTTCATTAGCTAGCATGATTGCTTGCCATGGTGGGGCTGTATCGGCAGCAGGAAGCATATTGCCAAGTGTCATGACCCCAAAAATAAACAAATTTAAAACAAGGCCAACACTTACCATGAAATTGGCTCGACGTTGTCCATATAATTCACAAATTAGATCAGTACAAAGAAAAGTCAGTGGGTAGGGTAAGACGCCCACAGCAAGGGCCATTGGACCTAATTGGACAAATCGAGTTATACCAATCACATTTAGTAGGGTCATGCTGCATATAAAAAAGCCTGCCAGGACTAAAAATACGCGCTCTCTTCGCTCGATCAGCCAGCCGGGGGTATTATCTTTGTGAACCATATCAATGTTTTCCGAATCAATTGTATTTTATATAATAAAGCTTGTTATTCTAAATGATAAAGATTGCTATTTGCATTTAGGGTGCTATAGTTATCGTTATAGATATTTGGAGTAGCATGTGATTAATAGTATACCTTCTCTCTGGCAAATGGCACGTGGCAATCGTTGTGTTGTGACAGGGTTTGATGAATCAATTCAGGCAAATATCCGCACTCGCCTTGAAGAATTGGGCTTTCGTCAAGGTGCGATAATTACTTGCTCAATGGCACCAAGGTTAGGGGCACCTAAGCTCTATAACGTAGCTAATAGCGTCTATTCTCTAGAGAAAAACCTCGCTAAATTAGTACAGATTGAATCCTTGAGTGCATGAAAAAAGTTCTTCTTGTAGGCAGCCCTAATTCGGGTAAAAGCTATCTTTTTAATCGTATGACTGGTATGAATCAGCGTGTTGCTAACTTTCCTGGCATCACAGTTGATACACATGCCGGTGTTTGTCGCGACAATGTTGATTTAGAAATTATCGATTTTCCTGGAGTATATTCCTTACAGCATATCTCTGGTGAGGAAGAGGTAGCGGTAAATGCCTTCAACAATGCATTACAAGCCCCAGTGGGTGAAATCGCAGCCGTTGTATGTGTTGTGGATGGAACGCGTTTAGAGAAAGGATTGTTTTTTGCCTTGCAAGTCCGTGAGGCTTGTTACGCCGCGGGCCATCCCATGGTGATTGTGACCAATATGTACGATATTTTGTTGCGTCATAGAATGGATGTCGATACTGCTAGTCTTCAGGATACTCTTGGTGTACCCGTTTTACCCGTATCAGCGCGTTCGGGCCAAGGCATAAAAACTTTAATCGGTGTCGCAAGCAATCCGATAGCACCGATTAAGCCGCTTTTACAAAAAGATGTTATTGCGGTTGATCAGAATACACTTCGAAACATGGCCGAAGAACTCACTCAGCAATATGGTCCCAAGGGCGACTTTTTGCTATTAGCACATAATCGTGCTGATAGATTTTTTCTTCAGACCATTACTGGTGGTTTGAGTTTTGTTTTTATTATGTTCATGTTGTTCCAGTCGATATTTACCTGGGCAGCGCCTTTAATGGATGGTATTGAAGCACTAATTGCGACGGCGGCTGATGCGACTTTAAACCACATGGATGAGGGCTGGTTTAAAGATTTTGTTGGTGATGCCCTGTTCGGTGGTTTGGGTGCTTTTTTGGTATTTGTACCGCAGATTTTTATCCTCACTATGGTCGTCGGAATAATGGAAGATTCTGGTTACTTGGCAAGAGCTGCTGTCATTTGCCACCGTCCACTTCGTTTCTTTGGGCTCACAGGTAAAAGTTTCGTGCCGCTTTTATCTGGTGTGGCATGTGCTATTCCGGGAATTTACGCCGCGCGTACCATCGAATCGCCGCGCCGTCGTTTGTTGACCTATCTTGCTATTCCGCTGATGCCATGTTCTGCACGCTTGCCTGTATACGGATTGCTAATTGCAGCCTTTGTGCCTGATCAAACGCTTGGAGGCTGGATAGGTCTGCAAGGTTTAGCAATGCTTGGTATCTACTTCTTTGGCATTGTTATGGGGTTGTTAGTGGTTTCAGTACTTTCGCGTTTTGATAACGCTAAAACAATAGACACTCCCTTTGTTCTTGAAATGCCGCCATACCGTACTCCAGGCGTGATGACCATCATTAGAAACGGTTGGGAGCGCAGCGGTGACTTTGTGATGCGCGCGGGACCAGTGATTTTCTGGGTGAGTTTGGTTATTTGGTTGTTGGGTTATTTCCCCAATAACGGTCAAGGTTTGGAGGATTCATGGTTGGGTGTTGCCGGGCATATTATTGAACCTGTTTTTGAACCTCTTGGCCTTGATTGGAAATATGGTGTCGCTATTTTGATGTCGTTTCTTGCTCGCGAAGTTTTTGTAGGGACGTTAGGCACTTTGTTTGGTATTGAGGGTGCAGATGAACATATTGGTTCATTAGCAGAACAAGTGACTGCTAGCGGTTTATCACTTGCTTCAGGGCTCGCCTTGGTGGTGTTTTTTGCTATAGCTTCGCAGTGTATATCTACATTGGCTACTCTTTATCGTGAGGCGCGTTCGGTCAAACTCCCTTTGCAGATGTTTATTGGCTACGGGGTGCTGGCCTATCTAATGGCTTTCTTAGTCTATAGGCTGTTCGTCTAATGATCGTTACACATGATAATGATCACCAGTCTTTTAAAATAATCACCGAGGGTGGAGAATCGATTTTACGTTATCGAGTCCATGCAAACGTTATCGATTTTTATACAACCTTTGTGCATCCTGCTGACCGTGGTTCTCGAGTGGGTGTGAGCCTAGTGAAAGCTGCTGTCGATTGGGCGCAGCAACAAGGTTTTAGCATGCAGGCATCGTGCTGGTATGTTGATAAATATCTAGTAAAACACTCACTAAAATGACCAGTCAAACGCGTTGAATACCCTAGTAAATGCCTCATCTAACGCTGCTCGGCAGGTAATCTGTTGACCTGTTATCGGATGGTGCCACGTTAATTCTCGCGCCATCAATAATAATCTGTCGGCACCATATTCGCTTCGAAAAAATCGATTGTGCACGCCTTTACCATGACGAGCATCACCGATGATTGGGTGGCCAATATGTTTCATATGACGACGTAGTTGGTGTCTACGCCCTGTCAGGGGTTTTAATTCGACCCATGAGTATCTTGACTGCGGAAAACGATCGACAAAGATAGGTAGCTCGACAGTTGCAAGGCGCCTGAAGAGCGTCTGAGCTGACTGCGGTTCAGGTAATACGCGTCTATCCTTATCGGCATAGTCATCTGCTTGGTAGCTAAGTGCGTGATCAATAAACCCCTCTTCTGGAGCATAGCCTCTTACAACCGCCCAATAGGTTTTGTTGACTTTTTCGCTATTGATAACGTCTGCCATGGCGCTTGCAGCCTCACTATGAAGAGCAAAGATCATGACCCCGGAAGTAGGTTTGTCGAGTCTGTGAATAGGGTATATATGTTGGCCTATTTGATTGCGAAGGATTTGCAGTGCAAAACGAGTTTCTCGCTTGTCGATAGGGCTTCGATGAACTAATAAACCAGAGGGTTTGTCGATGACCACATAGTGGTCATCGCGGAATAGAATGTCGAGTTGCTCATCGCTCACTTAAGAGCGAAGGCCGCTTAGATCGTAGCCGGCATCAGCAGCTTTGGCGATGCGAGTTTCTACGTCGTAATTGCCTACGTTGCTCAACCCCCAAAGAATCGTACAACGTGTTCCGGTTCGGCAAAAGCCCAACAAAGGTTTTGCTGCATTGTTGTAATTGTTGGTAAAACTGTCTAGATCGTGCTGTGAAAATTGACCGCTAATAACAGGTTGGTAAATAAAATCCAAACCTGCTGCTTTTGCAGCAGCCTCGATTTCTTCCATCGCTGGCTGACCAAACTCTTCTTGGTCAGGTCGATTGGCGATAATTGTTTTAAAGCCAAGCTTAGCAATCGTTTCAATATCACTGACCTGAATCTGTGGGGTGACTGACATATTTTCGTCGAGTTCTCTGGGTGTCATAAAAACCTCTTATCTAGGATATTAGAAATCCTGGGTGAATTTATCGTAACTTAGGGCGATCAATGACTTCGAAAAGTAGCATTCCGGCGATCATAGCAATCACAAACACAACAGCTTTAACTTCTCCTGCGCCGATAGCAACTAGGCCCGGTCCGGGGCAAAAGCCACCTAGGCCCCATCCCATACCAAAAAGTAAACTACCGCCAACCAAGCGCATATCTATGCGTTTATTGTCGGGTATCTTGATACCGAAGCCAAGTAATGATTTGGATTTCGCACTAGCCAATCTAAATGCGAAAAAGCCGATCAAAATGGCGCCGCCCATAACGAACATTAGAGAGGGATCCCACTCGCCCGTTATATCTAAAAAGCCAACAACTTTAGCTGGATTGGCCATACCGGCAATGATTAAACCAATCCCAAAAACTAAACCTGCTAAAAAAGAGAAAAACGCGTAATTCATAGGTTAACCACCAAAGGCATGTTTCACGACAAAAACCATCATAAAACCTGAGGCCATAAACGAAAGTGTCGCGATGAGTGATCGTATCGAGAGGCGTGATAGTCCGCAGACGCCATGACCACTTGTACAGCCTGAGCCAAAACGAGTACCCACGCCAACTAATATTCCAGCTAATACAAGTGTGCCATAGCTAGCATCAATTTGAGTTGCAGGCATGGGAGCAATGGCTAACCAAACAGTGGGTGCGACGATAAGACCTAAGATAAAAGCTACACGCCATAGTATGTCGCCTGGCATTGGTCTGAATAAGCCACCTAAAATGCCAGAAATACCAGCAATGCGGCCATTTATAAGAAGGAACATGGTAGTTGCAATTCCAATAACTGCACCACCAAATAGCGCTGAGTAGGGTGTAAAGGATTCCCAAGCAATATTTATCACAAAATCACCAACAAATACGTATTAAATTAGTAGGGCATAATATACTAGTTGTAAGTGTTATAGCAATGTTGGCGATGGTATCTGGTAACTTATTTTAGTCGTTATCTAGCAACGTATCTGGTTTGAATCCCATTATTAACGAGCCCCAATGGCGGCCGTTAATGTGCAGTGGAATCGATAAGTCGTTTAATACTTCACCTGTATCTCGAATAAAGGTTTGCAATAAAAAGGGTTCGTTGTGATTAGCCCTTCGAACCTCGGCACGATTGCCATTAAATATCCGACGATGGCGGCTTTTAAGGTTGTCCACAGCGAAGTTTCCGGTCAGTGCAGCGGATACTTTTTTGTGGTGTGCTGGCGCGTAACCGTTAGTATCCACGGCAATTGCGTAGATGAACTCAGGTCGTTCTGCGATAAAACTATCAAACAAAGTTTGCAAGGTTTTCTCGAAAGTATCGACATAGGAAACGTTGAATTTTTCAGGTTTTTGCCCAGGATTGATACGTTGATATTTTTGATCGAAAAGATTAACCCCCCGACTTGCAAGAGCTGTCATCGCATCAGCGGTTTGCTGAGCCCAGTGCCGACCTGCAATGATCATGTTCTCAAAGCCACCGCCACCAATGATAAAGCGGCAAAGCAATTCCTGAATATGTTCTGTGGCGACTTCAAGCTCTTCTGAGTAAAGCAAAGTTTCTTGCATTTCATGTTGAATCCCTTTTGACATCTCAGTGATTTCTTCGACCCGATTGTGAGATTCACGATTGGTATAAACTAATTCATCTAGGGCTGCGCTAATGCCAGTTAGTTGGGCGTTAACGTTTTCAAATTCAACGACTAATTGATTGAAATGAGCACCAGTATCGGCAATGACGTTTTGTGTATTGCTAACATACTGCATAATGTCGGTCGAAGCATTTTTGGTGTATTTGACTAGGCCGTTCATTTGATTGATGTTTGTCTCAATTTCAGTTGTTGCCGTGCTTACTTTACGAGCTAGATTGCGAACCTCGTCTGCCACAACGGCAAAGCCACGTCCTGCCTCGCCGGCCCTGGCGGCTTCAATCGAGGCGTTGAGAGCCAGTAAATTAGTTTGATCAGAAAAGTCCTGCACCATACCAAGTACCTTGGTAACATTTGCAGAGTTCTTACTCAGATGATCCACAGTGTTTTGAAAATCAGCAACAATTGATCGCATTGCATCAATTTGTGCTGCGACGTTATCCAATTCGGTTTTTGAATGTCTGACGCTTTCCATATTATTAATATTTTGTTGATTAATATTAACCGTCGTTTCAGCGATGCCATCGATCGCCTGGGTAGCTTCTGCACTAGATTGAAAAACTTGTTGAGCTTGATCGCCTTGTTTTTGAGCAACACGCTCGGCATCGAGAATGACTTTGCGGACTTGAGTACTGGCCAGGGCAACCTTGACTGATCGGCGCCTAGTCTCAGCAATCATGGCTTTTAGACTGTCTGCGAATTGATTGTATGCGCCTGCAAATTCAGCATATTCATCGTGGGAAATGATGTCTAATTCAGCAGAGATGTCGCCATCCTTGTCTTTAATGTTATGCATAACATCGATCATCTTATGCAGTGGGCGTAGAACTAAAATTCGCAGAGAAATGAGTGTCAAAGGGATAAAAGTGACGATCCAGCAGGTTATTATCCATACAGCAACAGAGTGTGATTCTTGACTTAGTAAATAAATAGCTGCCACAAGAGGAACGAATGTTAGTAATAGAATATTAGCCAACAGTTTTTTTCCAAGACTGTTGAAAAGACTGGCTTCAAGTGCGTCGAACATAGTTATCCCTAGCATTGGTTTGTAACATTGTTTTTACAATAGTCGGCGAAAAATTTTCGATCTTTAGAGGTTGATGGTGGAATGTGACTAATGGCGAATATCTTTTACTGCAAATAAGGATAGAATTGATGGAATTACTCGCATATTTTCAGGATTAACAATGAATAACCTCTCTAAACGCTGTCGTTATTTACTTACAACACTTTTTACAATGGTTGTGATTGAGCATGCTATCGCGGCAACTCCCGTAGAGTTAGCAAACATTGAGCGTCAAATTGTTACTGAAAAAGCGGATTTGGTTGCTAATTTACGAGCCAATGATACGGTTGATCTTGCAGCTGAAGTGGCTGGAATTATTGATAAGATTCTTTTTAATGAAGGTGGGCAGGTTGCCAAGGGCGATGTGTTGATCGAATTAGATGATCAGTTGTTCAAGGCTGAGCTTAGAAGAGCAGAGGCAAATTATCAGCTCGCTACCATGCGTTTTGAACGTGACCGGAAATTATTTGAAAAAAATACCATCAGCCAAGCAGTGTTTGAGGAAACTCAGGCAGAGTTGTTTGTCAGTAAGGCTGCGCTTGATGTGGCAAAAGTGCGACTGGAAAAAACCAAGATCGTTGCGCCTTTTAGTGGCTATGTTGGGCTAAGGAACTTGTCAGTAGGCGATTATGTTTCACCCGGTGAGAGTTTGTTAAGTATAGTCAATGATAATCCGGTGCTCATAGATTTTAGTTTGCCACAACGATTAGCGGGTGCTTTAAAAGTGGGCGATGAAATTATGTTTACTGTTGCCAATGCTTCTCAGCAACGCTTGGCTAAAGTGATTGCCATTGAACCAAGTATGCGACATGCGTCTAGATCACTACCTGTGCGTGCCTTATATGAAAATAATCAACGTGATGTATTGAGCGGTAATTATGCCAATGTCCATATTGAGGTCGCTAGCGAGCGGCAGCATGTTGTTATTCCGTCAGAGGCACTCATTGGGATCAGTGGTGGGTACATCGTTTATATTGTGCAAGAGGGCAAAGCTGTTCGTCAG
>JALRIU010000061.1 GCA_023255355.1 Pseudomonadales bacterium
ATGGTTGAAAAAGTAGGTGCTAATGACTTTTTACCGAAGTTTGAGGCAGATGAATTGGCAACGGTGGTAGCCAACAGAATTAATTCCTTGGCGTAATTTGGAATGACTATATGCAAGTAATGCAACACTACGACATGTTTCGTGATTACCTTAAAGAATCCTGCGGGATTGTGCTGGGTGATAGTAAACAATATCTGGTGACTAGCCGGATAAGTCGCATTATGCAAGACAATCAAATTGGTGACCTACAGCAGTTGGTAAACAACCTGCGACGCAACATTCGCAGCCCGCTCAAAGAACAAATTATTGATGCCATGACGACCAATGAAACGTCGTGGATGCGAGATATTCACCCCTATGAAATCTTGCGCAAGCGGGTATTGCCTGAATTGATGGATAACAGTTTTGGTCAAGCGCGTATTTGGTGTGCTGCCTGTTCTTCTGGGCAGGAGCCGTTCTCTATTTCCATGGTGATCGAAGAGTTCAAACAGGCCAATATGGGCGCCCTGAAACGCCCCATTGAAATCCTTGGTACGGATTTATCAAAAACCATGCTCAACCTATGTGAAAAGGCAGAATACGACAGCCTAGCTATTGTTCGTGGTTTAAGCGAAGAGCGCAAAAATAAGTTTTTTAGTCACAACGGTAATGGAGTGTGGAAGATCAAAAACGAGGTTAAATCGCGTGTCCGTTTCAAACATTTTAACCTGCTTGATAACTTTGCCTTGCTAGGCAAATTCGACTTGGTGTTTTGCCGCAACGTGCTGATTTATTTTTCGTCAGAACAAAAGTCAGATATTTTACGCCGCATCCACGCCTCGCTTAAGCCGGGTGGTTATCTATTTCTAGGGGCATCAGAAAGTCTCAACGATACCCAACATCTTTTCGAAATGGTGCATTGTTCACCGGGTATTATTTACCGCGCCAAATAACCGTCAACGCTAAAGCGGCCTTATATTGCCGCTTTTTTTTCGCTTTGAATATTTCTAACTAGCTGAATATTATAAAAAAATAAAAATAATGCTGATTGGCATTCGTTTTGCTTTGTTATCCATGTAAGAAACCCAAAACCATTGTATGGATGATACGAGGTAGACCATGGCTTTAAGTTTTGATAGTGCACTAGGCATACACGAGGCAGCACTCAAAGTGCGGACCAAGCGTGCCGAAGTGCTTGCTAATAACCTTGCCAACGTTGAAACCCCTGGATTCAAAGCGCGCGATATCGACTTCGAAGGCGTTCTCAAAGCGCACATGAAGCAACCCGGTCAGGGTATGGCAATGCAACCTAGCCAAGGTGGTAATGATCAAGCTGTCAGTCACATTAACCATATTCCACTCAATGCCACATTCAATAGTTTTGATAGTAAAGATATCGAAGTGCAATTTCGTGGTGCCATTCAAGGCAGTGAAGACGGCAACACCGTCGATGCTCACAGTGAGCACGCTCGCTTTATGGAAAACGCCATGGACTTTCAGACCAGCTTTACCTTGTTGAACAAAAAGTTCATGGGTATCAGTAAAGCGTTAAAAGGTGATTAATAATGAACCTAACCAACATATTTAACATCGCAGGCTCAGGTATGACAGCCCAAAACGTGCGCATGAACACCGTCGCGTCAAACCTTGCCAATGCAAATACCACTGCTAGTTCAGAAGCCGAAGCTTACAAGGCAAAACAGGCTGTATTTCGCACCATTCAGCAAGAGGTCTCGGGCGGACAATCAAGCCCCGGGGTTGAAGTCTCTGAGATCGTAGAAAGCGATGCGCCGGTCGATATGCGTTATGAACCTGGTCATCCTGACGCCAACGAAGAGGGGTATGTTTTTTACTCCAACGTCAACGTGGTGGAAGAAATGGCAAACATGATCGCAGCGTCTAAGACCTTCTCTGCAGAAGTCGAAGTGATGAATACCACCAAATCCATGATCCAAAAAGTTTTGACCCTTGGTCAGTAATCGATAGAGAGAATCAGCATGGCCTTAAATACGATATCTAACAGTGTGTTAAGTGATCTAAGTAGTGAAAACCGCTACAAGAATGATCCAAAAGACAACGAATTGGGACAGACCGCATTTTTGGAGCTTATGATTGCCCAGCTCAATAACCAAGACCCGCTCAGTCCTAAAGAAAACGGTGAGTTCATTGCTCAATTGGCACAGTTTAGCCAAGTTGAAGGTATGGAGCGTTTGAACTCAAACTTTGATGACTTTACCAGCAGCTTTACCTCTAACCAGGCATTGCAGGCATCTTCTCTGGTAGGTCGCTCAGTAACGGTCCCATCAGAAACTGGTATGACCGATATGAATGGCGTGTTATCTGGTGTGATCGATGTTACCGAATCAACCAATAACGTCACCATGCAGATTTTCGATGACAGCGGCCAGCTTGTCGATGAAATTTCGCTTGGTCCTCAAGCAGCTGGAGAAATGGTCTTCCGTTGGAACGGCGGTCAACTTGAACTCAATGGTGAGTTAGTCACTAACTACACCCCGGCAAACGGCGAAGCTTTGCCACCCGGCAAATACACCATTCGAGCATCGGCCACCCAAGGGGCGGAAAAGGTTGCCCTGAATACCTCGGTATCGGCCAATGTCAATAGTGTGACTCTAGGCCAGGGCGGAGCAATTACTCTGAACCTCGCTGGTATAGGCCCCGTTAGCATCGAAGACGTCAAACAGTTTAATTAATGCATAGTTGGCACAGGGATTGAATATATCTCTGTGTAATCACCCGGCAAGCTAGGGTGGCAAAATTTAGTCAGTAGCACTGATTGTGATTAAGTAGGAGAAAGTTATGTCTTTCAACGCAGCTCTAAGT
>JALRIU010000275.1 GCA_023255355.1 Pseudomonadales bacterium
GTACTAAACCACAGCTTGGTGAGACATCAGGTAAAGTGCGTTTGCGTGTCGGCGATTATGAAAAAACTAGCGGTGGTGTTGTTGCTAACTTTGGTGGCGACCACTTTGCCGTTAAATTGATGGCGCAAATTGAAGATCAAGGCGAAGGTTTCTTGAAAAATACCCGTCGCGCTGATGACCCGGATCAAACACCACTTTCTAAATCGTCTGTATGGGCACGTGATAGTGAATACTACACAGCACATATGTTGTGGGCACCCACTGATGCCTTCACTGGAGAAATCATTCTTGATCATAGTACATTGAGTGGTACCCCTGGTGGTATCTTCAATATGGAAACAGGCGTAAATGATACAGTATGCTTGCTTGAAACCTTTGTTTTGGGTGTTCATCCATACTGCAACCCTGAACTTGGCGAGCCTTCGAGTCTAAGCCGTGATCAGGTTAACTTAGATGAGCCAGGTGATAACAACCTGGATCGTGATCAAGTCACTGTTCGCATGACTCAAGATATCAATGATGATTTCACACTGACTTATATTGGTAGTTGGATCACCATGGATGACGATCAAACCCTAGATGGTGACGGTACCCCATACACCATGTATCACTTCCGTCGCTGGGGTGATTTTGAACAAACCACAAACGAAGTACGTTTAAGCCGTAATTCAGGCTCGCCACTAACATGGCAAGTTGGTGCATTTACTGCAACTGCAAAAGGCTTCACCCAACAGAACAGTGCGTTGTCGGGTATCTTTGGTTCGCCTCGCGGTATGGCTAATATTTACTCTGAAAACAACGCCAGTTCAGAGAGTTACTCATTCTTCGGTGAAGGTGAATACTCGATGATGGACGACAAATTTGTCTTGATCGGTGGTTTACGTTATATCAGTGAAACTAAGCGCCTAGGTCGTGGTGAATATATGTATGCTGGTGCTGGTGGTTTTGAAAGTGAGCCTGATCAATACCCCGGTGGTATGTGGACAGTATCGCCAAATACCGGTGGGTCAGCTGACTTCAGCAAAACCGTTTACCGCTTTGGTGCTCGTTACCACTTCACTGATGATGTAATGTTATATGCAACAACTTCTACTGGTTTCCGCTCTGGTGGTTTCTCACCTCGTGCGTCAGAAGTTGCTATTCTTCAAACACCTTATCAGCCTGAAAAGTTAACCAACTATGAAATTGGTATTAAGAGCACTTTACTTGACGGTAACCTATTGTTGAATGCTACCTATTTCAGCATGAGTTATGAAGATATGCAGATTGAATCTGCGATTCCTTCAACCACTGGTACTGGTACTCAGACGACCATGGGTAACGCGGGTGAAGCGTCAATTTCTGGTTTCGAAGCTGACTTTACCTTGGCTGTAACTGACTGGTGGCGCGTTTTGGGTAACGTAGGTATCTTGGATTCAGAATACGATAAGATCAACGTTGACCTTTATGGTGACGGAATTATTGCTGATGAGTCTGGCTTGACCATGCGTCGTGCGCCTGAGTTGACTTGGGGTTTGACCTCGGTGATGGATTTCAACGTTGGTGAAGGTGATTTGTCATTCCGTGCTACATATGGTTATACGGATGATTATGAAGCTTACTTAACCAACTATCCAGGTTCGCAGATCGAAAGCTCAAGCGTTGTTGATGCATCGATCGCCTATGATATCAACAACTGGCGTTTCTCAGTGTTCGGTCGTAACTTGACCGACGAAGATAACTGGACGCACAACTATCCTGTTAACCCAGTTCGTCCAGCTGCAGCGGGCCAATTGACAGGTACTTTCTGGCACTTCGCACAACGCCGTGCGCCACGTGAAGTGGGTGCAGAATTGTTGTACCGCTTCTAAGCGATTACGCTAACTAAAAACCCTCCAATTGGAGGGTTTTTTTTTATCAAAATGACACTAAAGTATTTTCCTTTTACTACCACATTAAATCATCGGGAATCTCGAAATCTTTGTACCATTCTTCCTCTTCGGCTGTCATCGGCGTTGCGTCTTTTTCTCTACAATCAATAATTCTACTGGCATCCCGTTGTGCGATTTTATTGGCAATAGGACTTGGAATCAGTTCGTATTGATCTGCTTGTTTAACAATTGACAACATGCCATTTGAAAGCTGGTTTTGTTGTTTGGCGTTGATGTAAATTTTTTTGATTTTACTGCCATCAGTAAAGTTAAACGCTACATCGCCTCTATCGCGAGGTTGCCGATGGTTCTCAATAAGCTGCTTAATTTGAGCATTAATAGCTTTGCGATTAGCTACTTCATTGCGGTTTGCATTAAGTTCACGATCTCGTTCAGCTTTTTGTTTAGCTGCAAGCTTGGCAGCTTCTTTTGTCTCGTTAATGATTTCGATGCCACTGTTTCGAGCGACTCGAGCTTCTTTGCGTTTTGCTTTTGAGATTTCTTTGGCCTTATCTTTTTTGATGAGGCCGGCATTGAGTAATTGATCTTGGAGTGAACCTGCCATGTTTATCTTCCTAGAGAATGATAGCGTTATTATGCCAGACGTAGTGCTAAATACTAAAGATTAAAAGGATCCTGCTTTTCTACGAGGGTTCTGCCTCGAATGCGATATTTAAGTCCGGTGTCTTTGATAATTTCAGTCAATTCATCCATGTCTTTTTTACTTAAAAAACGGCCAAGTACAACGTTTTCATTTCGATGTACCAGGTTTAATTCAGCTGGTGACCAATAGTGCTTAGGTTTTTGAATGACGAATTCGCAAAGATCTTTGGGATAACTTAATTGGGTAATAGGTGCCGTTTGACCACGCTCAATTTTGATCGTGTCCTGTAATAAGTAAACGACCTCTTTTAAATAACTCCGTTGGGACGTTCGGTAAACAAAATAACTAAGAAAACCGAGCTCCAAACCTGCAAAAGGTAGGATCATCCAAACGCCCATGTAGCTCCATACACTTGCGATCAATAGCACTACCGCTCCAAGTGCTAACAGAAGTTGGCAGTTTTGTTTCCAAGAAGCTGATCGGTTGGGGGTAAGTACTATTTGCAGAGTATCGTTATCAAAATGGGTTGTTATCATATGATTCTCACCATCGCCTTGAAGGTAGTCTATCCCAAAACCGATTTGGCAGAAATAGCACTATTAAATACCTATATAGATACCTACTATGACCCAATTAAGTTCCTTCGGATATGCCAATGAGTAAACAACAATACGATCTAGTTATTTTCGGCGCAACAAGCTTTGTTGGACAAATTACCGCTCGCTACCTAGCTAACCACATTGCTGAGCATCAACTATCTGTCCGTTGGGCGATAGCTGCAAGATCGGAGCAAAAGCTGAAGGCATCGCTACCTGAGCTTGCTGGTCAGGTTGATTGTCTGGTTGCAGATGCAAATAGTGATGAAGATATGCAGGCTTTAGCAGCTAGTACCAAAGTTGTTATATCCACCGTGGGTCCATACGCCCTATACGGTGAGGCGCTGGTAAAAGCTTGTGTAGCCAATGGCACAGACTATTGTGATTTAACCGGTGAAACACAGTGGATTAAAAAGATGATGGATCTATACCAAACGCAAGCTGAGCAAAGCGGTGCACGTTTGGTTAACTGTTGTGGCTTTGATTCGGTACCCTCAGATATGGGTGTATATGCCTTGCAGCGTGCTTTTAATGCAAAGTATGGACGTGCTGCTACAAAAGTTAAATTAGGTGTTAAACGCATTAAAGGCGGTCTTTCTGGTGGTACTTATGCGAGTTTACTGAATGTTATGGTTGAAGCGAGCCGCGATCCTGCCATCAACAAACTTATGAAAAACCCTTATTCTTTATGTCCGCAAGGTCATCCTTTCAAACTCAGGCAGCATTTTGTTGCAGGCCCAAGCTATGATAAGCACCATAAAGCATGGACGGCCCCCTTTGTGATGGCAGCGATTAACGAGCGTATTGTACATAAATCAAATGCCTGTACTGGTGCATCCTACGGTGACAATTTTCAATATCATGAAGCCATGCTGATGGGTGATGGTTTTGCTGGCCGTATGAGGGCATGGTCGTTTTCAATGGGTTTGAGGTTATTTATGCTTGGTGTTTCCATCCCATTTACCCGCGGGTTATTAAGTCAATTTGTTCTGCCAAAACCTGGTGAAGGGCCCAGCCCAGAAGAACAATTAAACGGTTTCTTTGATATGCGCCTTGTCGCTTATGAGAATGATGTTGATAAGTTGGCAGTGAAGGTGACGGGAGACAGAGATCCAGGTTATGGGTCAACTGCAAAGATGTTGGGTCAAGCGGGCTTGAGCTTGCTTCAAGATTATCACGCTGACAGTGCCAAACTTGGCAATAAGGGTGGCTTTTGGACGCCAGCCAGTATGTTTGACCAGCGTTATATTGATAGGTTAAGACAATTTGCTGGGGTCAATATTGACGTATTAGAGTCTTAATTTTTAGCTAAGAGTGCTTGCGATACTTCCTGGTAATCTGGATCGCTAGGATCACAGTGATCTAATAACAACGTCGCCGCGTTATCGCCTGCTTTGTTGATGAGGTCAGTTTTTGCATCGTGCCTTATTAAAAGTTTGGCAAGGTCCAACAAACCACTAGAAAGCGCTAGCAAAAGCGGGCTGTTGCCCATTGGGTCTGTCACGTTAGTATGGGCGCCACGTATAATGAGTTGCTCGCTTATCATTCGATAGCCTTTGGTGGGTTTGCCACAAGAGATCAGCAGGGGGGTTAGACCAAGACGATCCTTGAAGTTAGGGTAATCGCCCGCCATCAAAAGCATTGATGCACATACTGTATAACCTTTCTTTAGAGCCACCATCAAAGGGCTCGCATCTTGTTCGCCACGAAGATGCGTAAATGCAAAGCCTGCTTTCAAAAATAAATCGAGCATTTTTTGATCTCCATGGTTAATGGTAGCCATGAAAGCTTCGTTGGTCATTGGGATACCGAGGGCTACAAGCTGACTAATCGCTTGAGTTTTATGTTCAACTGCTAGAATTTTCTGTGAATGATGAAATTCTTTAAGCCGAAAGATATCGTTTAAGGCATCGTTGGGAAAGCCCTGTCGACCACCACGTTTATCGATAATAAGCTCTGTAAATACTTCATCAATACTGTCGGTACCCCAGGCGTTATCTATTTTCGTTAAAATACGTTCGAATTGTTCTTCTAGTGCATGCGGATAGCCCTCGCCAAGCGGCGAAAATCTAGGATATTTAACCCTATCAGGTGCATGTGGATCGCCTGTTTCAAGGTTAATAAAGCGTGGGTTTAAGAAATTTTCTTCATCCATTGTGCTATTCCGCTCAATTGTTGATTTTATAGTAGCTCAAGGTGGACGATATTGCCTTTTTATAGTGTTTTTAAGCATATTAAATAGGCTCGTTACGGCTTGTAGGATGTTCAGCCTGCATTCATACTGGGATGCTATAGTGCGTTAAAAGCTGGAGGTTCCATGTTAAAAGTTTTCGTCGCTCTCGCGTTTTTTACACTGTGGAGTGATGCTTATGCTCAACCTATGGATCAGTTAATCACAAAGTTGGAAGAGCAAAATAATGCCAAGGTTATCTCGGTGCAGCAGCGTCGAGGAGGCTATCGTGTGCGGCTTTTGCAGAGTAATGGCGTCGTCAAAACCATCCACTATCGGCCCGAAGGATGGGCGCCACCGCCA
>JALRIU010000317.1 GCA_023255355.1 Pseudomonadales bacterium
CCTCTGAAGTCTCAGTGGCATGAGTCACCTTCAAGCTAAAGTGAAGTGCGATGAATTAGGCGTGCGTCTAATTGGCCCTAACTGCCCAGGCGTTATCACTCCAGGGGAATGTAAGATTGGTATTATGCCAGGTCATATTCATTTGCCAGGCAAAGTTGGTATCGTATCGCGTTCTGGTACCTTGACCTATGAAGCAGTTAAACAAACCACTGACGCTGGTTTTGGCCAGTCTACCTGTGTTGGTATTGGTGGTGACCCAATTCCTGGTTCAAACTTCATCGATATCCTGGCAATGTTCCAAGAAGATCCTGCTACTGAAGCAATTGTTATGATCGGTGAGATTGGTGGTACTGCAGAAGAAGAAGCTGCGGCTTTCATCAAAGCTAATGTGACCAAGCCTGTCGTTTCATACATTGCTGGTGTAACTGCACCAAAAGGCAAGCGTATGGGTCATGCTGGCGCTATCATTTCTGGTGGTAAAGGTACTGCTGATGAAAAATTTGCGGCACTTGAAGATGCGGGCGTGAAGACTGTTCGTAGCTTGGCTGAAATTGGCAATGCACTAGCCGAATTGACTGGCTGGGAAATTAAATAATATTGATTTAGTTTTCTAACAAAAAGGCAGCCTAGGCTGCCTTTTTTATTTTAACGCTTACCAGATTTTTACACGTTGTTCGGCTGGTAAGTAAAGTTTATCACCTTCGTTAACGTTAAATGCGTTGTAAAATTCAGGCATATTTCTTACCACGCCATTGGTGCGGAATTCACTTGGCGAATGTGGATCAGTAATAAGTCTTTGTAATAGTGCCTCGTCACGGTATTTGCGAGCCCAAACTTGCGCCCAGCCCAAGAAAAAACGCTGGTTGGCTGAAAAATTGTCCATGTCCGTTCCTTGGTTACCATTAAGCGATAGCTGATAAGCCTTATAGGCTATGGTCAGGCCGCCGAGATCGCCAATATTTTCACCGAGGGTTAGCTCGCCATTAATGTGTTCTCCGTCCAGTACTGTGAAGTCACTGTATTGAGCTACCAGCTGAGACGTGCGCTCTTTGAACTCATTAAGATCTTGTTCTGTCCACCAGTTTTGAAGTACGCCGTCACCGTCTGATTTTGCACCTTGGTCGTCGAAGCCGTGGCCCATTTCATGGCCAATAACACCGCCAATGGCGCCATAATTGACAGCATCATCGGCATTTAGATCAAAGAAAGGGGGTTGCAAAATAGCTGCAGGGAAAACGATCTCATTCATACCGGGATTATAATAAGCATTCACAGTCTGTGGCGTCATAAACCACTCATCGCGATTAACAGGTCCGCCAAGTTTGCCGACTTCGCGATCGAATTCAAATTGATTGGCACGCAGTGTATTGCCAAATAAGTCGTTAGCAACAATCGTTAAACCTGAATAATCTTTCCATTGATCAGGGTAGCCAATTTTAGGTCGAAATTTAGCCAACTTTTCGATGGCTTTTTGTTTGGTTTCCTCGCCCATCCAGTCCAGTGCAAGAATGCTAACACGGTAGGCCTCACGGAGATTTTCTACTAGCGTCACCATGCGTTGTTTTGCTTCAGGTGGAAAATGCTCGGCAACATATAGTTTGCCTACTTGTTCACCTAATACCGCGTTCACAGTATTAACTGCGCGCTTCCAACGTTCTTCTTGTTGCTCAGTACCTTTCAAAACTGTGCCGTAGAAAGCGAAGTTTTGTGCATCAATAGCTGCAGGTAAAACATTAGAGTAGGTATTTAAAACCTGCCAGCGAGCATATTCTTGCCAAAGTGATAAGTCTTTAGTCGCGATAAGTTTGCTGACATAACTGAAATAACTCGGGTTGCGAACAACTAATTCGTTAAAGTCAGCCATCCCAGCATTGGCGAGTGTACTTTTCCAATTAACCTCAGGAGCCATTTTTTGCAAGGTGGCTTGGGTGTATAAATTGTAGGTTTTATCTCTATTGCGATTTTCTACTCTGGTCCAGTGACCTTCCGCAATTTCAGTTTCCAATGCCATGATCTCTTGCGCGGCTTTTTCACCGTTTGGCCAACCTGCCAAGTCATACATTTTAGTAATGTGGCTAACATATTCGTTTCTTACTAGGATGGATTTTTCATCATCGCGGAAGTAATAGTCTCTGTCAGGTAAGCCGAGGCCAGATTGGTAAAAATAACTGATATAACGCTGCGGATTTTTCGAATCGGTATCGATATAGAAAGAGAAGGGCGCGTGCATGCCGTCGCGTAAAGATTGTGCAAAATAATCGACCATGCCTTGCTTTGAGTCTATCGCATCGATTTTAGCTAGAAGTGGATCAAGTACTGCTGTGCCGAGTTGCTCAATTGCTTGAGTATCCATGAAGCTTGCGTAAAGATTTGCAAGTTGTTTGGCCTCTTTACTGTCTTGAGATGCTGCGTTATCAATGATCTTTTGGACGTCCTCGCGGGCTTTATCAGCAAGGATAGTGAATGCGCCATAATTGGATTTATCTGCAGGGATCTCGGTTCTCTCGAGCCATTTGCCGTTGGTAT
>JALRIU010000126.1 GCA_023255355.1 Pseudomonadales bacterium
ACCGCTGTCAACTTTAATGCTCGTGCCAGAGATGTTTAAACGCCGTAACAGTGTTATCAAATTGACCATTGGTCGATTGATCCCCTACGCTAGTTTTGAGGCGGATGTCTTAGAAAGCAAAGCAATGGTGAAATTGTTCGCTAAGCATGTCTATCGACTAGGGGCAGGGAAGACTGAATTATTTAAAACGCAGTCATCTATTGCTCATCCAGAAGATAGACAGCTGCTGCGAGAGGCAATAGATGCATGCGAGCTTTTGGGCGAAACCGAGGATGGCAAGAAAATTTGTCTTTTTCAGGGTGAGACCAGCTCACCGATTATGCGAGAAATAGGGCGTTTAAGAGAGGTGACTTTCAGAGCCGTAGGCGAAGGCTCGGGCAAGCGCCGCGATTTTGATAATTATGACACGTATTACCACCACATTTTGTTATGGGATGATGCTGATTTGGAAATAGCAGGTGCTTATCGCATTGGCTTAGTGGATCAGATTAAAGCTGCAGGGCAAAGCCTCTACACAGAGAGTTTGTTCGACTATGACGAGTCAATGGAGCCCTATTTTGATAGCGCAATGGAATTGGGTCGCAGCTTCGTGCAGCCTAAGTATTGGGGAAAGCGCAGCTTGGATTATTTATGGCAGGGGATCGGTGCCTTCTTGAGGCAGCATTCTCAATACCGATATATGATTGGCCCTGTGACCGTGCCAAATACACTGCCAGAACTTGCTAAGCGAGCTTTGATATTTGTTTTTAACAAACATTTCTTTTCAGATGTGGTGTTGTGCCGAGCCAAGCGCCCTTTCACTGTGGGATCAGAAATTGAATTTATCGAAACGTTTAACGCTGCAACCTATGAAGAGGACGCTAAACTCTTGAAGCACTATATGGCAAGTATGGGGGCAAGTATTCCGACGCTTTATAAGCAATACGCTGATTTATGCGAGCTAGGTGGACTGAAATTCTTGGATTATGGGGTGGATCCAGATTTTGGTAACGCCATCGACAGTTTAATTATGTTGGATATTAGTTGCCTTAAAGATAAAAAACGCGCTCGCTATATTGGCTAGCTGCGCTTGTGCTTTACTTCTTTCAAGCAAAGAATCCTTTTGCTCTTTACCACGTACAATAAACAAGAATTTAACGATCTGTTTTTTAGATCAAACTGATCGATTTATTCTGATTGTTCAATGAGTTTATTTTCGTATACTTAGTCCTACCCAATAAATGGGTTTATCTTGAATCCGATTCAAACCAAATAAATAGGAGAATCCTATGAGTCTTAAAGGTACAAAAACTGAAGCAAACTTGAAAGAAGCGTTTGCAGGTGAATCACAAGCTAACCGTCGTTACTTGTACTTCGCCAACATGGCTGACATCCACGGTGCTCCAGAAGTTGCAAACGTTTTCCGTAATACTGCGGAAGGTGAAACTGGTCACGCCCATGGTCACATGGAATACTTGATCAATGGTGGTGCCGGTGAGCCAGGTACTGGCATGCCAGCTAGCAATGTTGCAGAAGCATTAGCGGCTGCAATTGCTGGTGAAACACATGAGTACACTGATATGTACCCAGGCATGGCTAAAGCTGCTCGTGAAGAAGGTTTTGACGAAATTGCTGATTGGTTCGAAACACTTGCTAAAGCAGAGCGTAGTCACGCTAACAAATTCCAGAAGACTTTGGACGCATTCCGCGCAGAAGCATAATTTGGCTGCGTTAAACAGGCTGCGCTTGTTTAACGCCCCCCCATTTACAACAGACGGATATTTGACATGAGTACTCCACCTAAAGAAGGTAATTTAGAAGCCCCTACTCGTCATCCTATTGATTGGCAAAACCCTGATTACTACAACAAGGAAAAACTTGATGCAGAGTTAGAGCGAGTATTTGATATATGCCACGGCTGTCGTCGCTGCCACAGTTTGTGTGATGCGTTTCCAACCTTGTTTGACTTGGTTGATGAGAGCGACACCATGGAAATGGATGGTGTGGATAAGGCAGATTACATCAAGGTTGTTGATCAATGTTATTTGTGTGATATGTGCTATGTCGCCAAGTGTCCGTATGTTCCCCCCCATCCATTTAACTTGGATTTCCCGCATTTGATGCTGCAAGCCAAAGCGGTTGAAACCAAAGAAAAAGGGCTTGGGTTAAGAGATAAGTTTTTATCCAATACCGATGGTATAGGTAAAATGGCAGGCATTCCTGTTGTTACTGAAACCATCAATGCTGTTAATCAGTGGACACCAGCACGCAAGGTGATGGCGAATGTCTTGGGCGTAGATGAAGAGGCTTGGATTCCTCCTTTGGCATCCAAAAAACTTCGTAGCAGTGCCAAACCTAACAAGATTGAGGCTGTTGCAGGTGAAAGAACCCCAGGTAAAGTTGGCTTGTTCGCAACGTGCTATGTCAATTACAACGAGCCGGGCATTGGTGAAGATCTGATAGCAATTTTAGAGCACAATGAAATTGCCTGGACCTTTGCCGAAAAAGAAGTGTGTTGCGGTATGCCTAAGTTGGAGCAAGGCGATTTAGAGGCAGTTGATTCTCTAAAACGTATCAATATTCCACGCTTAGCTAAGCTTGCGCGTGAAGGCTATGCACTGATGTCGGCTGTGCCAAGCTGCACGTTGATGTTCAAACAAGAGCTGCCGTTGATGTACCCCGATGACGAGGACGTACAAGCTGTAAAAGCTGCTTTTTGGGATCCATTTGAGTATTTGATTGCTCGTCAAAAAGATGGCTTGCTGAAAGGTGATATGACCAATGGTTTAGGTGTTGTGTCTTACCACGTGCCATGCCATGGTCGCGTGCAAAATATTGGTAAGAAAACTGAAGAGCTCTTGAAGCAAATTCCTGACACTGAAATTAAAACCGTTGAGCGTTGCAGTGGCCACGCTGGCACTTACGGCGTGAAAACAGAGTTTCATGACCATGCGATGAAAATTGGTCGTCCGGTTTTCCGTCAAATGAGTGAAAATGACCCTGATTATATTTCTAGTGACTGTCCATTGGGCGGTGCACATATTGCTCAGGGTATTGAGAAAAACCATAGTAAAACACCGGAAAAAGCGCATCCCATCAGTTTGGTGAGAAAAGCGTACGGCATTTAAGGAGGTAACATGACTAAAATTGCACTGTCTTCATTGATGTCATTGGAGACCTATCACAAACAACGCCCAGAGTTTAGACAAAAGGCACTACAACACCGTCGTAATCGCACCGTGTTTGTTGGGCCAAATGTAACATTACAATTTGAAGATGAATTGACTATTCGCTATCAAATTCAAGAAATGCTGCGTATTGAAAAAACCTTTGATGAAGAGGGTATTCAAGACGAGCTTGACGCCTACAACCCGTTGGTGCCAGATGGTTCAAACTTGAAATGTACGATGTTGATTGAGTTTGTCGATATTGAAGAGCGTAAAATCGCTCTTGCCAAAATGTCGGGCGTCGAGCATCGCACATATATCCAAGTTGCCGGTCATGACCGTGTCTATGCGATTGCTGATGAAGATCTTGAGCGCAGTAATGAAGAGAAAACCTCTGCAGTGCATTTCATGCGATTTGAATTTACAGCTGACATGGTGAATTCATTCAAACAAGGTGTACCCATCGCAATGGGCGTCGATCATAAAGCTTATTCGCATCGTATCGATGAAATTGCACCAGAAACTCAAGGCGCTCTCGCTGCCGACTTTACATAACCTCTCACCACGCAGTAAACTGCGTGGTGATGCTTATGGCATTTCTCCCATCAATAATAAATTAAAGAGTAAAAGTGATGCATGAATTAGGAATTTTCGTAGTTAAATGGTTGCACTTGCTAGTTGGTCTTACCTGGATTGGCATGTTGTATTACTTCAATTTTGTTCAAACTGAATATTTTAAAGAAGCTGAAGCCGCAGCATTAAAAGATGCTAAAGCTAAACTCGCACCGCGTGCGCTTTGGTGGTTCCGTTGGGGTGCAATGTTCACTTTCATCACTGGCGTTGTGTTGCTTGCTGGCGTTTGGAAACAAGGTGTAATGAATGGTTACATTGTGCTTGGCGCATTGATGGGCACCATTATGTTCCTTAATGTATGGTTGATTATTTGGCCAGCTCAACAAGTCGTGCTAGGTATGAAAGAGGGTGATATCCCTTCTTGTGCAGCTAAAGCAGGCTTGGCTTCACGTACTAATACCTTATTCTCAGCTCCAATGTTGTATGGCATGTTGGCTTCACCGCACCTTGGTTACAATAACGACTATTTACTATCAGGCAATGGTTCAAGTACTGGTCTAATGGTGGGTATTGCTATCATTATTTTGATCGAACTGAATGCCTTATTTGGTAAAATGGGTCCTATCGCCACCGTCAAAGGTGTGATTCATATGAGCTTAGCGTTAACTGCTGTGCTTTTTGCAGTTTTAGCTAATCTATAATATTTTTACTTACTATAAGCCGGGTCAGTTTTCTGGTCCGGCTTTTTTATATCTGTCGTCAAAACAGGTGTGTATAATAATCTGCAATTACTTTTTACTTAGAGAAAATCATGAATAACCGTGACGAAGATCTCAATGACCTAATGAGCATGGTGCCAGAGAGAGATGAACTCTCGGCCTATAAAAATCAGGCAAAAAGCGATATTTTAATGGATGCGCCAAGTGGTGGTGGAGCCAGTATTGCGCTTGTTTGGTTTACTCTCGTGCTGGTGCTTATTGCCAGTGGTGTGTCTGGCTATCTTTACATGGAATTGACTAAGTCAAATGATCGTATTGCTCAGTTAGAGATGCGCCTTTCTGAAGCGGGTGAAAGCATGGATCAATCCAGTGCAACACTCGGTTTGAAGTTAAAAGAAGTGACCCAAAAAACCAATGAACTGTGGGATCAGATGGATAAGCTGTGGGCTTCTGCTTGGCGTCGGAACCAAAGCGATATCGCTGGTCTACGTGATGACATTAAAGCTCTTAATAAAAAGTCGACAGACGTGAGTTCGAGCCTTGCAGCGTTAAAAAAAGTTACCGATGATGTACCAGATCTAGAAAAGCGTGTTGCTTCACTCTCAGGTATGAAAGCTGATATTGATAAGGCCCTAGCTACTGCAAACGGTATGAAAAGTTCGCTATCCAAAATGGAAATATCGGTCGCAAAAGTTGAGGGTGCTCAATCAGCCATCGCTAAACGCGTCGATACCAACGAGCAATGGGTAGAATCGATTAACGCGTATAGAAAACAAGTGAACCGACGTCTAGAGGACCTAAGCAAAACAATAAGTCCAACAGCGACGACCTCACCTAGCCTTAATTAAAGGCGATTTAAAATTAAAAAATAAGGCCGAGATCATCGGCCTTATTTTTTACTTGGCAATTTTATCTTCGAGGAAACTCAGTACATCATCAATAGCGATATCTTGGCTTTCGCTATCACGACGGCCTTTATATTCGATCACACCTGCTTCCAAACCACGATCCCCAACCACGATGCGATGAGGAATACCAATTAATTCAACATCAGCAAGCATTGATCCTAAGCGTGCTTTTTGTTCATCCATCAAGAGTATATCGTAGCCAGCGCTTTGTAGAATTTCATAAAACTCTTCACACTTAGCAGCAACGACGTCACTCTTATGCATATTGATCGGGACGATGGCTAGATGGAATGGCGCAATGGCATCAGGCCAAATAATGCCATTGTCATCATGGTTTTGCTCTATTGTTGCTGCTACAACCCGAGAAACACCAATGCCGTAGCAACCCATTTCTACTATGCTGTCCTTGCCATTCTCGTCGAGAACTTTGCAATTAAGTGCCTGGCTGTATTTTGTGCCAAGTTGGAAGATATGGCCCACTTCAATACCACGCTTAATATCGAGTGTTCCCTTGCCGCATGGGCTTGGGTCGCCTGCCACGACATTGCGAAGATCAGCAAATTCAACTTGCGATTCGTCAAGATCTCTGCCCCAGTTTACGCCGGTAAAGTGAACGTCAGTTTTGTTTGCGCCACAAATCATGTCAGCCATAATACGGGTACTGCGGTCGGCAATAACTCGGAATTTACCGACAGCACCAACGGGGCCTAATGAGCCAACTTTTGCGCCTAGTTCAGCTTCGATACGTTCTTCATCTGCCCACTCTAAAGGACTTGCAATGCCTGGAAGTTTTTCTGCTTTAAGATCGTTCAAGTTATGGTCGCCGCGCAGTATTAATAGCACGATGTTTTTGTTGCCGTTTTCGTCGGCTTCACTGTTTACCACTAAGGTTTTTATACTTGAGGTTGCGTCGATGTTTAAAAACTTCGATAAGTCTGCAATTGTGTGTTGGCCTGGGGTTGCCACTTCCTTCAATTCTTGGCTAGGTAGTGGACGTTCGCCCTGTGGCGCAACTGCTTCTGCGAGTTCAACGTTAGCGGCATAATTGCTGCCATCTGAAAAAGCTATATCGTCTTCGCCGGATTGCGCTAAAACATGGAATTCATGTGATGCTGATCCGCCAATAGAGCCGGTATCAGCCATCACTGGACGAAAATCAAGGCCAATTCGATTAAACACATTGCAATAAGTTTGATGCATGACATCGTAAGTTTCTTGTAGAGAAGCTTTGTCTAAATGAAAGGAATAAGCATCTTTCATGGTGAATTCTCGGGCGCGCATTACACCAAAGCGAGGTCTAATCTCATCGCGGAATTTGGTTTGGATCTGATAGAAGTTACAAGGAAGCTGCTTATAGCTACTGATTTGATTGCGTACCAAATCGGTGATGACTTCTTCGTGGGTAGGCCCAAGACAAAAATCGCGTTTATGGCGATCAACAACTCGGCATAACTCTGGTCCATATTGTTGCCAGCGTCCTGATTCTTGCCAAAGCTCAGCGGGTTGAACAACAGGCATTAAAACTTCTTGTGCGCCTGAGCGATCCATCTCTTGGCGAATAATGCTTTCTACTTTTCTTAGGACACGTAGGCCGGTGGGCATCCAGCTATACAAGCCGGACGCTACTTTGCGGATCATGCCTGCGCGAAGCATAAGTTGATGGCTTATGACCTCTGCATCTGATGGGGTTTCTTTTTGGGTGGCGATAAGAAATTTACTGGCGCGCATGCTTCAAACTCGTTGCGAAATAATTAAAAGAAGGTATTTTATAGATCGCAACGTCAATTGCCTATCATTTAACGGTGCTAACAGAGGAAATCTATATGTTTGAGCTTAATTCTACCCTCGATAACGATACTGTCGTCGTATGTGAGTGGCCTTTGTCACTCGTATTGATGAGTTTGGATGCTAATTATCCCTGGTGTATTTTGGTGCCTCGACGTAGTGGTATTCGTGAGATTTACGAATTGAGTTTTGCCGATCAGCAACAGCTTTTAGTCGAATCTAGTGCTTTGGGTAAAACAATGATGGAGTTGTTTGATGGTGATAAGTTAAATGTTGCTGCGTTAGGAAATATGGTACCTCAACTGCATGTTCATCATATTGTTCGTTATGAAGATGATGACGCTTGGCCCGGTCCAGTATGGGGTGTGGTTGAGAAACTAGAATATAGTGAGGAGTTGCTCCATGAGCGCATCGATTCCCTCAGAGACGCGCTCATGGATTGTCAGGTTTAGCCTTTATATTTTTGGA
>JALRIU010000088.1 GCA_023255355.1 Pseudomonadales bacterium
GCACCATGAATCGGGTCCATCATGGTTGCCATACCAAGCCCCACCTGCATTGATATCATTTGCCCAGCAAGAATAAATATTTGAAAGAAAAGTTGTAGCAAAAACCCAAGCAATGTACCAATGAGTACTTGTTGAATAATAACGGCAATCGACTGCCAAGATAACGCGTCAACACTTGGCATGGCAGGAATAATGGGTGCGACAAGAATTGCTAGCAACGCCGATAGCAAGAGGCGAACCCGCTGAGGGACATTACGCGAACCAATCAAAGGCATTGCCATAAAAAAACTAGCGATGCGAAAAAAAGGCCATAGGTATTGCCCTACCCATGAGCCTATATCTAACGCATCGAGTGAAACCATATTTAACCTATCAGCAGCGGAACGCTGTGCATTAGGTTTTGAAAAAACGTCACTATAGTATTGATTATCCAACTACCAAAGACGACTAAGGCTCCGAGGGTCACTACCAACCTGGGTAAAAAACTAAGGGTTTGTTCGTTGATTTGGGTTGCCGCTTGAAAGACTGATACTAATAGGCCGACAAGAAGACTTGGTACGACCATTGACGAAACGATTAAGACAATGATGTATACCGTTTCACTCATCAAATCAACGACGACTTCTGGCGACATTTTGACGGCCTCTTATAAATTAGGATTACAATCCATAACTAGCAGCAAGCGTGCCAATAATAAGGGTCCAGCCATCAACAAGGACAAATAACATAATTTTAAACGGTAGCGAGACGATAAGTGGCGATAACATCATCATACCCATCGCCATTAATACGCTTGCCACAACCATGTCGATAATCAAAAAGGGAATAAATAACATAAATCCAATTTGGAATGCCGTTTTCAATTCAGAGGTCACGAAAGCAGGAACCAAGACTAAAAAAGGCACATCTTGAGGATCATTTAGCGCGGGCGTTTCAGAAAGACGGACAAACAAAGCCAAGTCACTTTCACGGGTTTGTGCCAGCATGAAACGCTTAAAAGGGGTCGAGGCATTTTCGAGTGCTTGTAGCGATGTAATTTGTTCAGATAGATAAGGCTGCAAGGCATCTTGATTGGCCTCTTGTAGTACGGGTGACATTATAAACAACGTTAAAAATAGCGTTAGACCAATCAAAATCTGATTAGATGGTGCCTGCTGCAATCCCATCGCTTGACGAAGTATTGAAAACACGACAATTAAACGGGTAAAAGAAGTCATCATCATAACGATTGATGGCAGCAACGTAAGTACTGTCATAATCATTAAGATTTGGATGGTAACTGAATACTCTTGCTGTCCAGCGGCATTGGTTGTCACACTTAGTGCTGGAATGCCTGGCAGCGCAGGTAAGCTGGCACCTGTTTGTGCCATTAATTCAGGGCTTAAAGCTGATAGTCCCGTAACAAGCGTGACCAGCAAAAATTTAGTCTTCACCTTTTTGCTCCGCAGCATCTTGCAGTAATTGCCCAAACTCACTATTGGGAAGTAAAGCACCGTCGAGTGTGTGAAGAAGATTAACTTGACCTGAGGCAACACCCAACAGTAGTTTTTGTCCGGCAACGTCAATTAGTACAACACGCTCCTTTGGACCAACCATTAAACCACTGATAATTTTTAATTGACCACTGCCCTGCTGGGTAAAATTACCGAGCCGCTTAATACCCCAAACACTGGCATAGATAGCTGCGATAACTAGAATTAACGCACCAATCACCGTCAACATCTGCTCACTGCCACTACTCACCGGCGATAGAGATTGAGCAGAGTCGGCTGCAAAAACTGAAGAAATAAGTAATAACATTAACGTAGCCGTTTTATCCGTTCTGATGGACTAACAACATCGGTCATACGAATCCCAAACTTTTCGTTAACGACTACAACCTCACCATGTGCGATTAAAGTACCATTGACGAGAACATCAAGCGGTTCACCAGCTAAGCGATCTAATTCGATGACGGACCCCTGATTTAACTGCAATAGGTTTTTGATAGTAATTTCTGTACTCCCGACTTCCATAGAAATCGTTACAGGAATATCCAAAATGACATCTATGTCAGGGGCTTTGCCACCATTGGATAATGGCACGAGTGGATCAAGCGCCATAGTCGGTGAATCATCAACACTGTCATCTTCCTGCTCAGCCATTGCGGCTGCCCATTCATCCGCCATAGCATCTTGATCGACGTCTACATCATTTAATATATCATCACTCATTTTTTGGTCCTCAATTGCTTAGCAGCTTCTGTATCATCTCGGCCAAAAGGCGATTGTACTTGAAGTGCCAATTGGCCTCGTGACACACCAAGTTTGGTATTAAAAATAGGTACGCCGTTAGCCTGTAAAACTACCGATTCTGGCATTTCAACAGGGATAACATCCCCAGCTTTTAAATCTAAAATATCGCGC
>JALRIU010000196.1 GCA_023255355.1 Pseudomonadales bacterium
ATCAATACGCAAGGTATCTAACAGTTCAAAACGGGCGACCAGTTCGCCATCACGACTTAAAGCAATCCATTGACCTTGTGTGGGTTGATCGATGCTATCGTTGCATACAAAATCGTTGCGACCTATTTTGTAAATATGGCCATCTAGCTCTGCTGCTATACCTGCACCTATAGTTTGCTGCACATTATGTAGAATCAGGTGTTCAGCTGAGAGAGGTTTAAAGGCTCTCGCAATAGGGTGCTCACTATGGCTTTCAAGGGATTTGGCAATGCTAAGGCAGGTGGTTTCATCTAGGTCGGCATATACAATGGTTTGTGCTAACTGAATACTGCCGTGGGTCAATGTGCCGGTCTTATCAAAAATAACACGATCGATTTTGACCAATTTGTCTATAACGTCGCCGCTAACAACTAATACACCTAAATTTTTGAGGCGAGTAATCGCGGCTGTTAACGCAGTTGGGGTAGCGAGTGACAATGCACAGGGGCAGCTAACCACCAATACTGATAAGGCTATCCAAATGGCATCTTCTGGCGCTGTAAGCCACCAATATAACGCTGTCGAAAGGGACGCGACGAGAATGAAAATTACAAACCTTACCGCGAGTTTGTCCGTCAGGTTGGCGATATTAGGTTTATGGGCCTGCGCCTCGACCAATAGATCGTAAATCGTATTTAGTCTAGAGGTATCTGAAGTTTGCGTAACACGTGCAATTAACGGCGAATCGATATTGATGGTGCCTGCCAATAAAATGTTTCCGGGATGCTTGGCTTGCGGTTGTGATTCCCCCGTAAATGTTGCTTCATCAACGTTAGAGCGACCTTCGATCACGAGACTATCAGCTGGTATGACTTCGCCTGGTTTGATCAAAATCTCATTATCAACCTTTATGTCTGCGATTGGAATAATGCTAACGCTATGATTTTTGTGTTGATTAAAGGTACGCGGCAAAATCGCCTTTAATGCTGTGGCGGGGTCACCTAGTTGATGTCGGGCTCGCATTTCCAAATATCGCCCCAGTAGCAACAGAAAGGTGAACATAATAATTGAATCGAAATAAACCGAACCAATACCTCGCAATGTGGCGAAAATACTAAAAAGATAAGCAATTCCGATCGCAAGGCTGACCGGTAGATCCATACCAGCAGAAAAGGCCTTTAGACTACGCCACGCATTTTGAAAAAATGGGCTTGCTGAGTAAAACACCACAGGGGTTGCTACCAATGCGCTTATCCAGCGTAAATAATCGCGATATTCATCGGCAATATAGCTGATATCACCCGCGTGTAAGCCAATTGCAAACATGCCAACTTGCATCATGCCAATAAATGCCACACCTAGGCGTTTTAAAAATGTTCGGTGCTCAGCAACTTGGCTTTCTCTTAGCGAGTCTGCCACAAAGGGTTTGGCTTGGTAACCATAAGAGCCTAGTTTTTCTAGCAATGTTGAAAGCGACGTCTTTTTGCCATTCCAGCGCACACGCAGTCGTTTGTCTTGTAGGTTAACGTTCGCACTAATAGTGCCTTGTTGGTCTTTAAGTGCACTTTCAACTAGCCAAGTGCAGGCTGCACAGCTGAGATTCTCGATAAGTAAATCAGCGCAAAAATTATCCTCATCATCGCAGCTAACAAAGTCTTTGTTAAAGGCCGTTTGATCAAAGAGTTGATAGTGATCGTTAAATCTATCTTGCTCGAATTTTTCCGCAGGTTGCGTGCGCAGTGAGTAATATTGGCTGAGGCCTGAATCGGCAATGATCTCAGCAACGGCCTTGCAACCATAACAGCACATTGGTCGCTCTTTACCATCAATGTTAGCGGTAATGCTCAAAGAGGGGTCAATAACTTGTTTACAATGATAACAAAGCTCTGTCATATCAATGACTTTGTAAGATGACCTGTTGACTTGCATTTGGAGTGATTTCGCCACTCAAACGCCATAGTTTCCCCTGATGGGCGCCTTGTACGTATACGTAAAAGCGTTGCGCTGGCACATCTACTGCACCCTCGAATAAGCCTTTGGCATTCGCAAAAAGAAAGACCTTTTTGTCTAGTTTATCGTCGGCAGGGTGAGAAAAATTCATGACCAATTGATCGGGGTTTTGTTGGTTAAGCGTTAGCTTAAGAGTGATCAAACCGTCTGTAATACTTATTTCAGCATGCGCGTTAAGGTCTTTAGCAAGCGACGTTTCGTCAAGCTGCATATTGATACCTAAACCATCTTTGTAGTAATTGTCATTAACGAGGTCGTCACTTCCTTCGATGGCAATATATACAGTGATAAGACTGGCAATAACTACTGTGCTAATCATGCCAAACATGAAAAGTGGCCAAAAATGCTTGTACCATGGGCCCGTGCTGTCTTGCATTACATTGTCCTTGGGCCGAGGAAACGGCTCTCTGAGGTTGCTGAATATTTTCCGCTGCCGTCGGTTATGGTGAATTCTATGTATGTAGAAGTCTGTTTCAGATAGGCAGGATCAACCATTAACCGCAACGGATATTCTAGAATATCCCCCGCATGAGCGTCGATACTGTCCTGGCCCAAAATGGTTATACCCTCTATACCATTTACACTGATATCAAAATAATGATCTTTATTATCCATATTAATAATTTTCAGTGTGTAGGTGTTTTCAATCATGCCATCCATGTTAGTCGTGTAAAGCGCTGTTCTATCTCTAATGACATCCAATTCCAACGGAACGCGGGTGATAATCCTGTATGAAAAAGCAGTAATCATCAAAATAATCGCTAATCCATAACCTACTAGTCTAGGGCGAAACCAATGGATTTTATTGCCGGCTAAGGCATTTTCGCTGGTGTAGCTAATGAGCCCTTTTTGGTAGCCCATTTTTTCCATTACCGAGTCACAAGCATCAATACAAAGAGCACAAGTAATACATTCGTATTGCAAGCCGTCTCTTATATCGATGCCGGTAGGGCAGACCTGAACGCATAGAGAGCAATCGATACAATCACCAAGTTGTTCGGGTTTTGGTTCATGACGTTTTCGAGCGCCTCGCGCTTCGCCTCTCGAGGGATCATAACTAACAATGAGAGTGTCGTGATCAAACATGACGGATTGAAAACGTGCATAGGGGCACATGTATAGGCAAACTTGTTCGCGTAACCAACCGGCATTGATGTAGGTGGCAAGGGTGAAAAATAACGTAAACGATGCTGCCCAAGCATTGGCATCTAAGGTCGCTAAATCGAAGACAAGATCACGAATAGGCGTGAAGTAGCCGATGAAGGTGACGCCTGTAAAAGTAGCAAAGCCAAACCACATGCCGTGTTTAAGTGATTTTTTCCATGCTTTGCCAAGACTCATTGGTTGCTTATCAAGTTTTATGCGTTGGTTACGGGTACCTTCAGCAAATTGCTCTGCCCACATATAGATACTTGTCCAAACAGTTTGTGGGCATGTGTAGCCACACCAAATACGGCCCGCTAAAACGGTAACAAAAAATAATGACCAAGCGGCAATGATAAGTAGCCAGGCAAGCATACTCATGTCCTGCGGCCACAAGGTTAATCCGAGAATATGGAATTTACGGGCGGGTAAGTCAAATAATACCGCTTGGCGCTCGCCCCACATCAGCCATGGTAAGCCAAAATAACCAATCAGTAAGGGCCAGCCAGTCAGTAGTCGCAGGCGTTGGAAAAAGCCTTCTATCTTGCGCGTATAAATCTTTTCACGTTTTTGATAGAGGTCGATTTCACTGACTTCTGCAGGCGCAAACTCTTGCACGTCTCGCAGTGGGATTTTGTCTGACACATTGTCATCCTTCTGAGGAAAAGGGCGGCACAAGCCACCCTTGGTACTACTTGTTGCCTAAACTTTTTACGTAAGCTGCGACAACGTGGATTTTTTGCTCTTGCAACAAATCTTGGAAGGAGGGCATACGGCCATTGCGGCCTGCGCGCAGAGTATGTTCGATCATGGCGGGTGAACCACCGTACAACCATACGTTATCAGTCAAGTTAGGCGCCCCCATAAATTTATTACCTGTACCGTCTGCGCCGTGACAGGCAACACAGAACATGGCAAATTTACTTTGACCCGCGTCTGCCAGTGCTTGGTTTACTTGACGGCCACTCAATGAAATGACGTATTGAGCAACCTCTTTGATACCTTGATCACCAAGCGCTGCTTGCCAGGCGGGCATGGCAGCATTTCTACCGTGTAAAATCGTTGTTTTCAGCGTTGCTGCATCTCCACCGTATAACCAGTCGCTATCAGTCAGATTAGGGAAGCCATAGCTTCCTTTTGCGTCAGCGCCATGGCATTGAGAACAGTTATTGGCGAAAATTCGCGCCCCCATTTTCATGGCGGCTTTGTCATTTGCCAAAGCGTCCATGTCTGTCGCTGCATAGCTATCGAGAATGGGTTGTAGCTTTTCCGCGGCGTAATCCATTTCGTTTTGCCATTGGCCTACTTGGGTCCAGCCCAGAAGGCCTTTGAAATTGCCCATGCCTGGATAGGCAATTAAATAACCAACGGCGAATAAGATGGTCATAACGAACATCTTGAACCACCAAGCAGGAAGAGGGTTGTCATATTCCTCGATGCCATCATAAACATGACCGGTGGTGCGAGAGTTGTCGTCGCGTACTTCGGTCTTGCGATTGGCAAATAATATCCATGTCACTAGTATCAAACTGATAATGGTTAGGACGATGATATAGCCACTCCAAAAACTAGTCATTGTGGTTTCCTCGTTGTGACGTTGACACAGCTTCGTTGTTTACTGAATGTTGCGGATGTTCGCGAAACGGAATGTTGGCCGCGTCATCAAATGATTGTTTGTTTCTGCTGCTATATGTCCACCAAAAAATACCGATAAAGGCGAGAAAGGCCAGTACCGTAGCAAGTGAACGCAGTGCTGTAATATCAAATTCCATAGGCTTAACGCTTATACGTTAACAAAAGACCAAGGTTTTGCAGGTATGCAACCAAGGCATCAATTTCACGAACGGGCTGGCCGTTGACAATTAATGCGTCAGCAGCACCTGCAATATCTTCATCTGTGTAAGGTACGCCGACAGAGCGCAATGCTTCCATTTTCTTACCAGTTACCGATGGATCGACAAACTGTTCGAACAACCAAGGGAAGGCTGGCATGTTTGACTCTGGTACAACATCGCGTGGGTTATATAAGTGGGCCTTGTGCCAATCGTTACTGTAGCGCCCGCCAACGCGAGCTAAATCAGGACCGGTTCGTTTTGATCCCCATAAGAAAGGATGCTCATAAACAGATTCACCTGCCACCGAATAATGACCGTAACGCTCCGTTTCAGCACGGAAGGGGCGTATCATTTGTGAGTGGCAAACGTTACATCCTTCGCGTATGTATATGTCTCTACCTTCGAGTTGTAACGCCGTGTAAGGTTTTAACCCGGTGATTGGGGTATTGGTATCTTTGCTAAAGAACAGTGGAACAATCTCAACCAAAAATCCAAAGCTAATGGCGACAATAATCAGGACGATCATCGCCGGTAGATTTCTTTCGACAAAATCATGATTCATTATGCCGCTCCTTGAATAACTGGGGCTTCAGAGGTTTTGTCATCCGACTGCAGTGTTTTATATACGTTGTAAGCCATGATCAACATGCCAGATAGGAAGATCGCACCACCTATAAATCGCACTATATAACCAGGGTAGCTAGCTTCAACAGATTCCACGAAGCTGTAGGTTAGCGTGCCGTCGGCGTTATAAGCACGCCACATCAAACCTTGAAGAATTCCGTTAACCCAAAGTGCGGCGATATAAAGCACCGTACCAATGGTAGAAAGCCAGAAGTGGGTGTTAATCAATTTGGTGCTATACATACCATCCTTATGAAACACTACAGGAATTAAGTGGTAGAGCGAGCCAATACTGACCATCGCCACCCAGCCTAACGCGCCAGAATGCACATGACCGATGGTCCAGTCTGTGTAATGAGACATCGCGTTTACTGTTTTGATCGCCATCATGGGGCCTTCGAATGTCGACATGCCGTAGAATGAGAGCGAAACGACCAAGAAACGTAAGATAGGATCGGTGCGTAATTTGTGCCAAGCACCCGAAAGGGTCATCATGCCGTTAATCATACCGCCCCAACTTGGTGCCAACAGAATCAAAGACATCACCATGCCCAAGCTTTGCGTCCAATCGGGCAGAGCAGTGTAATGTAGATGGTGTGGGCCGGCCCAAATGTATACGCCGACCAATGCCCAGAAATGTACAATTGATAAACGATAGCTATAAACAGGGCGTTCAGCTTGCTTGGGTACAAAGTAATACATCATGCCCAAGAATCCAGCAGTCAAAAAGAAACCAACTGCATTGTGGCCATACCACCACTGAATCATTGCATCGGTAGCACCTGAATAGATTGAATACGATTTCCAAGTGGTTACAGGTACTGCAGCACTGTTAATGAGGTGAAGCATGGCTACGGTGATGATAAATGCGCCAAAAAACCAGTTGGCTACATATATGTGGCTTGTGCGACGTTTAGCAATGGTGCCAAAAAATAATACTGCGTAAGCCACCCATACAACAGTGATCAGGATATCAATAGGCCATTCTAGCTCAGCGTATTCTTTGGTTGAGGTATAGCCTAGTGGCAAGGTGATTGCGGCAAGAAGTATAACCAATTGCCAGCCCCAAAATACAAAACTCGCCAACGAGTCAGACAATAAACGAGTGTAAGACGTTCTCTGTACTACATAAAGTGACGTGGCAAACAGCGCACATCCGCCAAATGCAAAAATAACAGCGTTGGTATGAAGTGGGCGCAGGCGACCAAAATGGAACCATTGAAGGTGCATATTGATATCAGGCCAGACAAGTTCAGCGGCGATAAATACACCGACAGCCATGCCCACGATACCCCAAACAACCGTCATAATGGCAAATTGCTTTACCACCTTAAGGTTATATTCGGGATGTTCTTGTGGCGTTGAGCTCATGTTGATACTTCCTACGTAGTTAGTCTGTAAATGCGGGTGCGGCGCCCATATCCCAAAGGATTACTGAAGCACCAAGGATCACGACAATAGCCACCAAGCACACTGCGACAATTGCACTTGAAAATAAAAAGCCGCGCTCTTCTGGAATATGCATCACGCGAGGGATGCCGATATAAAGTAGATAGGTAGACCATGAAACAGCAGTAACACCCACCATGAAATTGACAATTAATTCAGGCCATACCCCTATAGCCCCTGAAATAAACAAAGGGGTTGCTGTAAGGCCTGCGATACGAATGCCCTTGGTCAAAGAAGAATCAGCACCGTAGGTCTCTGACATCCAATGAATGAACCAACCAATACCTGCTACCGCACATATTTGGGCAAGATAGAACAGCGGTATCATTCGGCCAGCGCTTGCAGTGGTGAGTTTGATGGTTTCGCCATCGCCAACTGTCCAGCCTACCTGGGTAGTGCCATAAAAAAAGGCTGCCGCAGGAATAATCGCTAGGATAACTGTATAAATCAAGCCGAGTTCTGCGCTATCTTTAGGCATTTTAGCGACATTATCCCAAGTTGATTTTGGGCTTAGCAGAATGCTAATAAGATACTTGAACATTATTGTTCCTCAATCAGTGTTGGTGCTTCGTTTTACATTATATGTTGCTAATTAATAGGCCTATTTGACACATATCAAATCACCTCAAATAAGTGATTAGTCCTCAAGTCCTGCGTGCTTTTTTAAGGCAGCCATATCTATGATGACGAGTTCTTTGTTGCGTAATTCAAATACACCCTCTTTGCTCAATTTAGACAGGATGCGACTGACCGTTTCGATAGTTAACCCAAGGTAATTAGCTATATCTGTTCGCGACATCGGTAGTCTAAATTCTGTTGCGGAATATTTACGACGAGCGTTACGCGTAGAAAGGCTGATAATCAAAGAGGCAATGCGTTCTTCTGCAGAATTTTTGC
>JALRIU010000228.1 GCA_023255355.1 Pseudomonadales bacterium
TAGGTATAAAATGATTGCTTGCTTCAGAAAATCCCCAACCACGCAAAACTGGCGGCTCATTCATATCAAGTTTTGATGTCTTGCTGTCACACATCAGGGTGGGGGTCACTGTTTCGCTCGTTCCAAGCTTACGCGCTGAAAGGTATTCGGACACAGCAACTTTCTCATCCATCGATAAATGCGCAGTTATATCGGTCATGATACCGCCAGTCATAGCGCGCAAAATCGATTCTGGCGTCATAAAATTAAGTAGGAATTTTTGTGGTGCGCGATTTGTACCCTGCTCATGACAATTTATGCACAAACCGTTATAGACTTTTTCACCTGCTAATTTAGTGGCTTCATCAACATTAGCAAATACATCTTCGTAGGCATCAGATTCAGCTTTTGCAGGCTGAGAATGAGGTGAAGGTGCAGCTGCTGCAAAAGCTAAATGAGTCGCAAATGAACATGAGATAACTCCCATGAACAACGCGCCTAAATGTGATTTTGACATACTGCTTAAACTCCTATTTTTAAATTATATATTGGTACAATATTTTTTATACTTAGCTTTCGTCGATCAAATCCACAGCCGAATATAGGTTGTAAAGATAATCAGCCAACAATTTCATCACACGCCTTGCTCTGGCATTTCGATTAACTGACAAATGACTAAGGGACATCCCCTTCATTAAAAATTGCACCATATCATGCGCACCTTCTAAAAAGGACAAGCGTTCCCAGTGCGGAAATACTTCTTTTACTGTGTTAAAAAATTGAGATTCAAAATCAGCCTCAACTGGAGCAAGAATTTCGTATAGCTCAACGTCAGTGCGAGCAGCAAGCAATAATTCTTGATAGGCAATAAATGAAGGCTTATTGACATATTCCCATGCAGCTTTAACCGAGGCTTGAATACGCGACTTCGTTAATTTGCGATTAGGGTCATCAATATTAGCCATCAATTCGCTATATTCTGCCAAGCGCAAAGCATGCAAATGATCAATTACCGCTGAAATTACTGCCAAACGAGATGGAAAGTGATGCATCATGGCACCACGCGATACGCCAGCATAATCTGCCATGAGTGCAGTGGTGGTATTGGCATAACCAAGCTTAATTAGACAATCAATAGCAGCTTCCATGATTGCCGTTCTGGTCATAGCACTTTTTTCAGCCTGCCAACCTTTTTCATTTCGGGCTATTTTCTTCTCATCTATTTTTTTCTTTCTTGCTTGAATAGACTTACCCAATAGTTCATTGCTTTTATTATCGAGTTTCATATTAAAAACCTTATAAATTTGAGGTATAAATACAATAATTCGACTATACGTTTAGTTTAAAAAAAAAACAATCAACTGACACTTTTTTCAGAAAACCGACAAGCTTGTTTTTTAGAATTAATTTAGTATACTCGATTCAGCCTATATTAATAACTAGCTATCTGAGGCATTAAAATGACCTACTCTAAAGATTTTCTTCTTCGCGCATATCGCACGATGAAAACCATCCGTGAATTCGAAGAACGCTGCGTTTCAGAATTTATGGGTGGCAATATTCCAGGTTTCGTACACGTATCCAATGGACAAGAAGCCATTGCGGTAGCTGCATGTATTGACCTAGACGATAAAGACATCATTGGCAGCACCCACCGTGGTCACGGCCATTGCATTGCAAAGGGCTGCGACGTTATCGGCATGATGAAAGAAATCATGGGACGCGCTACCGGTCTTTGCAAAGGTAAAGGTGGCTCCATGCATATCGCTGATATCGACAAAGGTATGCTTGGTGCAAACGCAATTGTTGGCGGAGGACCGCCACTTGTAAACGGCGCTGCGCTAACAGCCAAGACGCTCAAAACGGGTAAAGTCGCCATTTCGTTTAATGGTGACGGCAGTGCAAACCAAGGTACTGTTATGGAGGCTCAAAACCTTGCAGTTGTTCTGCAACTTCCGCATATCTTTATGTTTGAGAATAATGGTTACGCTGAGGGTACAGCAGCAAAATATGGTCTAGGCTGCGACAGTCTCACAGAACGTAATGCCGGTTTCGGCATGCCTGCTGTATGCGTCAACGGCTTAGATTTCTTTGAAACATACGAGGCTATGAAAGAAGCTATTGAACGTGCTCGTAACGGTGGAGGCCCTACCGCTATCGAAGCAATGTGTGTCCGATTTGACGGTCACTTTATCGGCGACCCTCAACTCTACCGCGGCGAAAATGAAGTAGAAGACGCCCGCGCCAAACAAGACTGTTTGAAAATATTCCGCACCCGCGTTAAGAAAGAAAAATGGTTAACCGATAAGGAAATGAACGCAATTGATGCTGAAGTAATGGCATTGATTGAACAAGCTGTTAGCGAAGGTCTTGCAGCCCCCCATCCAAATCCAGAAACCGACCTCCTAAGCGACGTTTACATTTCTTATTAAGGACGCGAGAAGATGAGCAATTCAACAAAACATATGAAAACATCATTGAAAACCTATCGCGAAGCTATTAATGAAGCCTTGCATCAAGAAATGGAACGTGATCCCACCGTCATTGTACTCGGTGAAGAAGTTTCTGGCGGTGCAGGCGGTAATGGCCAAGACGACGCATATGGCGGTGTATTTGGTGTTACCAAAGGTCTTCAGCCAAAATATAGTCGTGATCGTGTTATCGATACACCTATTAGTGAATCTGCAATCGTTGGCGCTGCAATCGGTGCGGCAAATACTGGTCTTCGCCCAGTCGCAGAATTAATGTTCTTTGACTTTATTGGTGTTTGTTTTGACCAAATATTTAACCAAGCAGCAAAATTCCGCTACATGTTTGGTGGCAAATCGATTACTCCAGTAGTAATTCGTGGCACCGTGGGTGGTGGCTGGCGTGCTGGTGCTCAGCACTCTAACATGCTCCATCCAGTAGTAACCCATATTCCAGGCCTCAAAGTTGTTATGCCATCAAACGCATATGATGCCAAAGGTCTGATGGTTAGAGCTATCCGCGACAACGACCCAGTGT
The DNA here is from genome assembly GCA_023255355.1 of Pseudomonadales bacterium. GTDB lineage: Bacteria > Pseudomonadota > Gammaproteobacteria > Pseudomonadales > JAHEIH01 > JAHEIH01. Next base: position 2,986 of record JALRIU010000228.1, read on the forward strand.
TGTTTTTAGAACATAAGATCATGTACGACAACGCGTGTGAAGTTCCTGATGAACTTTACGAAATTCCTTTTGGCGAGGCTGCCTTCCCACGTCAAGGTACTGATGTCACCATCGTTGCTATTTCCAACATGGTTACAAAAGCGATTGAAGCAGCAGACATTCTTGCTAAAGAAGGTATCAGTTGTGACGTTATTGATCCGCGTACGGTTTCGCCTCTTGATGAAGAATCAATTCTTGAATCAGTTGAAGTTACTGGTCGCCTAGTAATCGTCGATGAAGCAAACGAGCGTTGTAGTTTGGCCGCGGACATTTCTAGTATCGTTGCTGAGAAAGGCTTCCATTCTTTGAAAGCACCAATCCGTAAGGTTACCGCGCCTCACACTCCAGTGCCATTTGCGCCAGAACTTGAAGACGCTTACATACCAAGCACTGCGAAAGTCATCGCGGCCGTTAGGGAAGTATTGGGGGCATAATCATGAGTGCAAATATTAAGGTGATTGCCATGCCCAAATGGGGCATGGAAATGGCCGACGGGGACATTGGCGATTGGCATGTTTCAGTTGGCGACACAGTTAACATTGGCGATGATATTGTCGACGTTGAAACAAGTAAAATTGTAAATACAGTTACAGCAAGTTGCGCCGGAACCATCCGTGCTTTGCTAGCAAAAAGTGGCGAAACACATATCGTGGGCGCCCCACTCGCAGTTGTAGCTGACAGCTCTGTGAGCGACGCAGATATTGCTGCCTTTATTGCAAGCAAATCTTCATTTACCTCTTCTAATGTTGAAACCGCAAAGGTAGAACAAGCTGCAGCACCTGCAGTTGCAACGACTAGTACGGTCCAGATAAGTGCAAGCTCTCTCAGTGAAGGCGGTGATGATTCAGATGTTGCTGCCTCGGACATCGCTCGTCGCATAGCGACAGAATATGGTGTAAACCTAAACAACATTGAGGGTACAGGTAGACATGGTAGAGTTTCAAAGCGCGATGTTGAGAACGCCATTTTAAATTCTGGTGGCTCGCTGAAATCTCAAGCTGCAGTATCAACTCATAAACCAGTTTTTGCTGACGACAGCAATGTTAAGGCGACCCCAGTTGCCAGACGTCTAGCAACAGAGCTGGGCA
>JALRIU010000271.1 GCA_023255355.1 Pseudomonadales bacterium
CTGGCATGACTTAAATCAGCCATAAAGGCTTCGTCATCAAGTGCCATGAGCGTTTCTGCCATAGCGTGCTGACATGACCAAACTATTGATACTTTATAAGGGTCATCGAGCGGTAAAAGGGCCAGAGGTCCCGACTGCATAAAACGCTGCCAACAGGTAGATTGATGCGGCTCCTGCATGGCCACAGTTGCAACTATAGCGCTGTGACCATAATCCCACTCACGGGTAAAAAAGCCTTGCTGCTCGCGTACCATCGACAGCGCGCCATCCGAGGCAATCATCAACTGCGCATCGATATTTCCTTCATTGAGTTCAATATGTACACCAGCATCTGTATTTTCAATAGCGATGATATTACAGGGCGCAAAGCACATCACATCAGTTTCTAATATCGCTTGGTAGGCAGCACGCGTAATAATACGATTTTCAACAATATGGCCAATATTCTGCGCGGTGATAGCATCGGCATCAAATTCAATATTACCGGTACCTTCTCCATCCCATACATACATGCGTTGATATGGCGTACAACGTTCCGCCACTATGGTATCCCAGAGGTCCAATTTGCTTAAATACGCCTGACTGCGGTGCGTTAATGCACTAACTCGCAAATCATAATCAGCAAGTTGATCGCCAGATGGGTAGTTAGCCATTAAAGGCCTTTTATCGAGAAGAGCAACGCTTACCCCTTGTCGAGATAAGTGCAGCGCTGTACACAACCCGACAATACCACCGCCAATGACGACGACCTCAACCTGAGCCATAGCTAATTCGCCATCCAGCGTTCGATTTCTTCAACCGAGCGCGGCATACCAGGCGTTAATAATTCATAGCCATCTTTGGTAACAACCACATCGTCCTCGATTCGAATACCAATTCCACGCCATTTTTGTTCTACATTCAGGTTATCTGGCGCAATGTAAAGACCAGGCTCTACCGTTAATACCATGCCTGGCTCTAATACTCGCCATTCACCACCGATCTTATAGTCACCTACATCATGCACATCTAGACCAAGCCAGTGACCAGTGCGATGCATATAAAATTCGGTATATTTATTTTGTTCGAGTATTTCGTCGAGGTCACCGCGCAAAAGGCCGAGATCTAATAGTCCCTGACATAGCACTCTAACTGCAGCAACATGGGATGCATTCCAATCACGCTCAGGGGATATTTCGGCAAAGGCAGCCTCTTGAGCCGCTAGTACGACGTTGTAAAGCGCGGCTTGCTCATTGCTAAACACCCCGTTTACGGGAAATGTGCGCGTAATATCAGACGCATAATTTTGTAGTTCACAGCCGGCATCGATAAGCACTAAATCGCCTGACTTAAGCTCGGCGTTGTTCTCGATATAATGCAGAATACAGCCATTTTCACCGCCACCGACAATGGCGGGATACGCTTGAAAGCGAGCACCCTGCTGACTACATTCATGAATAATTTCAGACTCGAGTTGATATTCCATCATTCCCGGTTTACATGCTCGCATGGCACGTTTATGCGCCGCCACTGAGATCTCACCAGCGCGTTTCATGACGGCTAATTCCGCTGTGCTTTTGATCAGCCGCATATCATGCAATAGATGATCAAGATCAACGAACTCTTCAGGGGGTTGCGCACCCGTCCGAGCTTTACTACGAATAGTATTAAGCCAACCCATCAAAAGGTTATCGAAGGCTGGGTTTCGACCCAGTGAATAGTACACCCGCTCACGGCCCTCCATCAGGCCGGGTAAAATGTCATCAATATCATCGACAGGAAACGCATCATCAGCGCCATACTGTTTGACCATCCCTTCTGGTCCAGCACGTCGGCCATCCCAAAGCTCACGAGTTGGATCACGATCGCGACAGAAAAAAATGACTTCGCCCTGCTCGCGTCCTGGAATTAATACCAATACGGCATCGGGCTCTGCAAAGCCCGACAAGTAATAAAAATCACTATCTTGGCGAAATGCAAAATGGGTATCGCGATTGCGAATAATCTCATGCGCGGCAGCAATAACAGCGATACTGTTTGGTGCCATCTGTGCCATCAACTCACGACGGCGTTTTGCATAGTCTTTACTAGGGATGGTTAATGACACGAATAACTCCGCACAATATGTTTAATAACTCATCATTCTTAATGTAAGGTCTTGATCCCTTGACCTGTTTTGGATGAGTCGCTTCCCGACTCTAAAAACAACGATAATGAAGCAACCCTGATATATTCAATCACATCAAACATCGCTTGCTGAGACTCTTCATCGACATCGTCTTCTTCAACCAATTGAGAAATACCGGCAAAGTCCTGCAAGACCTCGGTAGTTTCTTCATCAAATTGTTTCTTGCCAGCGAGTGCTAAACCTGCCAAAAATCCACCGCACCACGCAGCAACCAGGCTTAATAATTCGTTGAAGTCCGTATCTTCGTCATCAGGTAACAATATCGAGTAAGACATGTTTTCATCTTCAAGTTGAAACAAGGTCTGTTGATAGAATTCGTACAGTTCTTTTTGCAAGACAGCATCATCAGGTTTATCAACTTCTAATAACTGACACGCCTCTGATAACCACTGGCTCTGCGAGAAACGTTTGCCTGCAGCAAGTTGACCCACTAATACACCATGAAGTTCAGAGGGTGAAACCACCGAGCCCAGTTCGACATGTAAATCTGCCACATCATCAAACGTTAATTCTAGATCTGCCATTGTAACCACCAAAGATTTAAAGCGTTATGCTAACATTGTGAACTAAACATTAGAATGTCTTTGGCGGCAGCCCGCTTCAATTCTTATTAAAACAACTATTTTTGCTAATTCGTTGACGACAATCGACTCAGTCAATTGACCCATCTCACCTCCTAAATTATAGTAATGAAACTAATTTAAGGCGTATCTCTGCTATGGATAGAACACAGTTCAAAATAATCGAACGAAAGGTTGATGAGCTCATTGCCCTTTGCGAAGAGCTGCAGTTAGAAAATCGCGAGCTCAAAGCCAAAGAGCATTCATGGGCTAGAGAACGTAAAGAGTTGAGCGACAAGAATGAACTTGCCAAACAACGCCTCACTCATATGATTTCTCGTCTTAAATCCTTGGAGCAAGAATCTTAATGGAAACCGTTGTCGTTACTATCCTGGATAAAGAATACCAAGTTGCTTGCCCGGCTGAACAAAAGGCTGCGTTGCGCGACTCTGCACGCTATCTTGATGAGCAAATGCGCAAGGTTAAACAAGGCGGAAAAATAATTGGCAGTGAGCGTATCGCGGTTATGTCTGCGCTTAATATATCTTACGAGTTACTTGTCAATGAAGGTAATGTCAGCAATCCTGACTCTGTTTCAAGCCGCGATGTTGACTCTCTTAACAAGAAACTTGACGAAGCCTTATACCGTCTAAAACAGATAGAAATTTAATTTAAATCTGTAGCCCTCTACTAGCCTTTGCTATACTTAGCTCAACCTGAGATATTCGCCAGCTGATAATGTCCCTGAGCCGATAATTAATACCCCGGGGGTCCTATTGTCGTATGGTGTGCATGTCCGCAAGACGGAAAGCCTAAAGTACGCGAGGTCCGCCATCTTGAACCATCGGGTTCAAGGCCGATTCGGCAGCGATATCTCGGGCTCTTTCACATAATTTGTACACCTGTCTATGGACAAATCAGATTTTCGAAAATCACTGCGAGCACGCAGAAAATCACTCAGTCAGGCTGACATTGCTCAAGCCTCTCAACAGATGTGCGAAAATTTAATTCAACTCCCACAATTGGCTGATAGTAAACACATTGCCTTATATTGCCCATTTGCTGGCGAAATTAACCCTCTAGCCATTTTGAATAAGCTTACCGAAAAGTGTTTTTATCTACCTGTCGTCGGCGATAATTTCACGATGGATTTTCGACCTTTCGCAGATGAGGCCGATTGCAACCTTAATAAATACGGAATCCTAGAGCCTAAAAGCCAGCATTCTATTGACCCACTTGAACTTGATTTGGTTATCGTGCCACTAGTAGGCTTCGATCAACAACGACATAGATTAGGCATGGGGGGTGGATATTATGATCGCGCCTTTGCCAACAGAACGACGACCCCAATATTAATTGGGGTAGCCTATCATTGGCAGCAGATTGACGACATTCAAGCCGAGCCATGGGACGTCGACTTGGATGCAATCGTTACCGATAAAGGAATTATCGTTTAACGCTCGACTAATGTGCCCTGCTGAAATGCTGATACTTCCTGAGCAGGTTTGTCACTAAATGCACGACTTGCGCCGGTAACAAAAATGCCTAAAGCCAAAATGGCAATAATAACAACAACGATATCTGGTCTTTTACGCATGGTAGCCTCTTATTATTTTTTACTACGTTAATGCGTTTCTTCACTGAAACAAAAGGAGGTCAGTGACCTCCTTAAACATCCTATTTTACTTGCCTAGACGTTAAAAATTGTCGGTAGGCAGTATTATTAGTCTCCGAAATGAACGGATAGTTCAATTGTTTTAAATAATTTTCTAATTCTGTGACTTCAGCATCTGGTACCTGTAATCCAACCAATACTCGGCCAAAGGCAGCGCCATGGTTTCGATAGTGGAACATAGAGATATTCCAACGATTTCCTAGGGTATTTAAAAAGTTCAACAACGCCCCTGGACGCTCAGGAAATTCAAAGCGATAAACCACTTCATCTTCTACACTCAACGGCGCAGGGCCGCCCACCATATGACGGACATGTAATTTTGCCATCTCATTTTCGGTTAAATCCGTAACCAGATAATCCTTTTCGATAAGCATATTCACCAATTCAGCACGATCAGCGCCACCAGGAGCTACCTGTACACCGACAAATATTTGCGCTTCGCTAAGGTCACCCATGCGATAGTTAAATTCGGTGATCGAACGACGGCCCAATGCACTACAAAACTTCTTAAAACTACCCGCTTTTTCAGGGATACAGACACTCAAAATCGCCTCGCGCTGCTCACCCGTTTCGGTTCTCTCAGAGATATAGCGCAAACGATCAAAATTTGTATTTGCACCAGAATCAATCGCCAGTAGCGTTTGACCTTGGACACCCTGCTCTGCAACGTACTTTTTTAGACCTGCTAGCGAAAGCGCACCCGCAGGCTCTGCAATCGAGCGAGTGTCGTCAAAAATATCTTTAATAGCCGCGCACATTTCATCGGTGTTACAGGTAATCACACCGTCAATAGTGTCACGCAGAATTCGGAAAGTTTCCTCACCAATTTGCGCTACGGCAACGCCTTCAGCAAAGATGCCAACATGTTTTAAAACCACGCGTTCTTGAGCTTCCATCGCGGCTTTCAAACACGCAGAGTCTTCAGCCTCAACCGCAAAAATCTTTATCTCGGGACGCACATAGCGAACATATGCCGCGACCCCTGCAGCGAGACCACCGCCACCAACAGGAAGGAAAATAGCATCGAGAGGGCCTTCCACTTGGCGAAGAATCTCCATACCAATCGTGCCTTGCCCTGCGATGATCTCTGGATCATCAAAGGGGTGCACATAGACAAGGCCTTTTTCTTCGACCAATTGCTTAGCTAACTGGGACGCCTCATCAAAAGCATCTCCATGCAATATTACTTTCGCACCTCGAGATCGAACTGCATCAACTTTGATGGCAGGCGTCGTTTTGGGCATCACAATGGTTGCCTTTACTTTCATTTTTTGGGCAGATAGCGCAAGGCCCTGTGCATGGTTACCCGCCGATGCTGCAACGACACCTTTGGCCCGCTCTTCATCGGTAAGCGATGCCATTTTGTTGTAAGCGCCGCGTAACTTAAAGGAAAAGACTTCCTGCAAATCTTCACGTTTAAGCAAGACATTGTTGCCGAGCCGTTTAGACAAAATTCGCGCATGATCAACCGGTGTCTCAATGGCGACATCATAGACGCGAGCATCTAATATTTTTTTGATGTATTTGTCTGGCATAACGTTCACTGTGCAAAAAATAAAACGCAATATTAACAGAGGCTTTCGACAAACTCACTCGATCTATATAATTAACCCCTTCATATTACAAAGAGTTCGCTTTCATGGACCAAAATCAACTAAAAAAGGCGGTTGCTGAAGCCGCACTCGAATATATTAAGCCTAAATTAAGCGCCGATAGTATCGTTGGTGTTGGAACAGGGTCAACGGCGAACTTCTTCATCGATGCGCTAGCTCAAATTAAAAACGATTTCGCCTCTGCGGTGGCGAGCTCGGAAGCAACGGCAGAGCGATTACGTGGTCATGGTATTGAGGTTATTGAACTCAATGATGCGGGTACACTTGATGTGTATATCGATGGCGCAGACGAATCTAATCCGCAATTACATCTCATCAAAGGCGGCGGTGCAGCGTTAAC
>JALRIU010000339.1 GCA_023255355.1 Pseudomonadales bacterium
GCCGTAATGCAAGTATTGAGCAGCAGGTAATTTTCAACGAAGAATATGCTCGTGCCGGCGGACCAGGTCGTGTTGGTCATATCGGTGAAACGCTTATGGGACCAACTCTCATTCAGTTCGGTACGCAGGCTCAAAAAGAAAAATACCTGCCTGGTATTCGTGAGGGTAAACACTACTGGTGCCAAGGATATTCTGAACCTGGCGCGGGTTCCGATCTGGCGAATGTGAAGACCAAGGCAGAGTTCGACGAAAATGATCAGAAATGGGTGATTAATGGTCAAAAGGTTTGGACTTCGCTGGCGCAAGACTCGGATTATTGTTTTGTAATCGCTAGAACTGATATGAGCCAAGTGGGACATAAAGGACTAGGCTTTTTTATGGTCGCTCTCGATCAACCTGGCGTTACTGTTAGACCTATTGAACAACTGACAGGTACGGCGGAATTTAACGAAGTATTTTTCGATGATGCTGTGTGTGCTGCAGATGATATTCTAGGGCAACCAGGTCAGGGATGGGCTGTTGCCATGGCTTTGCTTGGTTTTGAACGTGGTGTTTCAACCCTTGGTCAACAAATGCTGTTCCAAAATGAGCTTGATGACATTATAAAAATCGCAAAACAGAATGGCGCAGCAAAGGATCCAATGATTAGGCAGCGTATCGCCGAAGCTCACATGGGGTTGCGTACCATGCGCTATAACTCAATGCGAATGTTGTCGGGTGGTGATGGAAGTCAGCTCAGTCGTGAGGCTATGATCTACAAGCTGTATTGGTCAAGTTGGCACAGAAACCTCGGAAAGTTAGCGATGGATGTATTAGGCGAGGCTGCCGAACTTTTAGTCGCTGAACCTTATGAACTTAATCGTCTGCAATCTATGTTCTTGTTTACTCGTGCCGACACTATATACGGCGGCACCAATCAAATTCAACGCAACTTAATCGCCGAAAAGGCATTGGGTTTACCGAGAGAACCAAGAGGTTAATTATGTCTATGCCTGAATATGTTGAAGGTCACAATCTGCTGCAAGGCAAACACGTCCTCATTACTGCAGCCGCGGGCGCCGGTATAGGCTTTGCTGCCGCCAAGAGATGCGTGGAAGAAGGCGCGTCTAGTGTTCTTGTTAGTGATATCCATGAAGGACGATTGGCCCAAGCGGTGGAGACATTACGCACGCTGAATCCTGCATGTCAGGTAGACGGTAAAACCGCCAATGTGACCTCTGAAGACGATGTTCAAGCACTCGTGAATTGGGCTGAGGAACTGACGGGCGGTGTCGATGTTCTCATTAATAATGCGGGTCTTGGCGGCACAAAGTTACTTGTCGATATGACGGATGAAGAATGGCATCGCGTCATCGATATCACCCTTACCGGTACCATGCGAATGAGCCGTGCGATCCTGAAAAAAATGCAACCTCGTAAGTCTGGCGTCATTGTGAATAATGCCTCGGTCCTGGGTTGGCGTGCTCAAGTGGAACAATGTCACTATGCAGCCGCTAAGGCAGGCGTAATGGCGTTAACAAGGTGTTCAGCCATGGAAGCAGCCCCCCACGGTATTCGTATCAATGCAGTTTCACCTAGTATAGCAATGCACGATTTTTTAAGAAAAACTACTCCCCCTGAATTACTAAAAGAGCTGTCTGCTAAAGAGGCGTTTGGTCGTCCAGCAGAGGTATGGGAGGTCGCCAACGTTATGGTATTTTTGGCCTCAAATTATTCCAGTTATATGACCGGAGAAGTTGTCTCCGTGTCGAGTCAACACGCTTAAGGAGCACACATGCGAGAAGCTGTTATCGTCGCTACTGCAAGAACCCCAATTGGCAAGGCGTTTCGTGGTGCCTTTAATAATACAGAGGCGCCAGCCATGGGCGGGCATGTTATTCAGGCATTGATGCAGCGAACAGGCATCGACCCTTCGCGTGTTGAAGACGTCATTATCGGCGCTGCAGCGCAGCAGGGTACCCAGGCCTACAATCTAGGTCGATTATGCGCCATTACCGGTGGTCTGCCTGAGAGCGTTGCTGGTATGACTGTTGATCGTCAGTGCTCCTCAGGTTTGATGACTATTTCAATGGCGGCTAAATCGATTATGGTCGGCGAAATGGATATCGCCATTGCCGGCGGACTCGAATCGATCTCCTTGGTACAAAACAAGCACAAAAATACCTACCGTAATGTCTCTAAAACTGTGCTGAATTATTCTCCGCGCGCATATATCAGTATGATCGAGACTGCAGAATTGGTATCGCAACGCTATGGGATTAGTCGTCTGGCCCAGGATGAGTATTCACTCATGAGCCAACAGCGTACTGCGACAGCTCAACATGCGGGTGCATTTAACGACGAAATCGTTGCGATGACGGTCGAACAAGAGTTATTCAATCGTGAAACCAAAGAGGTTTCATATAAAACTGTCACCTTGTCTCAGGATGAGGGTAATCGCCCCTCTACAACGTTAGAGAGCTTGGCGAGCCTCGAGCCAGTCTTACCTGAGGGTCAATTCAGTGGTGCTGGTCAATTTATTACCGCGGGTAATGCCTCGCAGCTTTCTGATGGTGCATCGGCAGTGATGTTGATGGATTCACGCGTTGCCGCGCAAGAAGGCTTGCAGCCTCTAGGTATTTATAGAGGGGTTGCGGTTGCAGGTTGTGCTGCCGACGAAATGGGGATTGGCCCAATATACGCGGTGCCTAAATTGTTAAAACAGCATGGTCTAACCGTCGATGACATTGATCTATGGGAGCTCAATGAGGCATTTGCCTGTCAGGTACTCTATTGTCAGCAACAATTAGGGATTGATCCTAATAAGTTAAATGTTAACGGCGGTGCTATTTCTATTGGTCACCCGTTTGGTATGAGTGGCGCTCGTATGGTCGGCCATGCGCTGATTGAGGCGAAGCGTCGCGGTGGACGCTTTGTAGTTATTACTATGTGTGTCGGTGGCGGTATGGGTGCCGCCGGATTATTTGAAGTATGTTAATTTAAGGAGATTCTGTAGTGACTAATAATAATACATGGGATCGTGAAGTTGACGTCTTAGTCGTAGGTACTGGCAATGGCGGTCTAACTGCTGCTATCTGTAACTATGAAATGGGCTCAAAAGATGTTCTTATCATAGAAAAATCAGACAAGGTAGGTGGTACTAGTGCAACCTCTGGTGGTGGCATTTGGATTCCTAATAACCACTATGCCAAGGCGTGTGGCGCAGAAGATAGCTATGAAGATGCTCGTGAATATTTAAGGCAAACCCTTGACGGAGAAGATGTTCCTGAGGAGCTCATTGATAGTTATCTAATCAATGGTCCAAAGATGTTGCAGTTTTTGCATGATCGAACGCAAGTTCGCTACGAGTCACTCGAACACTATCCAGATTACTATACAAATTTACCTGGTGCGCGGGCCGGACATCGCTCTTTAGAGCCTGCACCGTTTATGGCATCTGAGCTTGGTGCCAATTATAAAAATTTAACCTATACCCATTTCATGATGCGCATGTTTGGTGTGATTCATTTTACCCAAGTTGAAGCACATGTATTAATGGTGCAGTTGCCAGGTTGGAAAAAACTCCTTGGCAAAATGATTTGGGAATACATTAGTGATATTCCTTGGCGTTTAAGAACCAAAATCTCACGTCGCCTTTGCTGTGGTTCCGCCGGGGTTGGGCGTTTGTATGCCTCAGTACTGGATCGAAACATTCCAATTCAATTCAAATCATCAATGACTGAATTGATTGTGGACGACGGTAAGGTCGTCGGTGCGATCGTCCAGTCTCCCTCTGGACAAACGCGTATCCGTGCCCGCAAAGCAGTAGTGTTGGCTGCTGGTGGTTTTGAGAAAAACCAAGAACTGCGTGAAAAATACTTACCTCAACCTACCAATACTGAGTGGAGTGCAGGTTGTCAGCATAACAAAGGTGAGCCCTTACTCGCTGGTCAGGCTATAGGGGCTAAGACGCGTTTGATGGGCAATGCCTGGTGGACAACAACTCTTTGTGTCCCAGACGAAGAAGCACCGCGGCTCAGTATCATGGAAAAATCATTCCCTGGATCTTGCGTTGTCAATAAAAAGGGAGAGCGTTTTGCTAATGAATCGCAAAACTATATGGCCTTTCAAAAAGAACTATTTAAGGCACATACCGATGATAATCCTTGTGCGCCTGCATATCATGTTTTTGACGCTAAATTCCGTCGCAATTACATCACCGGGCCATTAATGACGGAATCAATGAAGCCCGATTGGACCATCCCTAAGAAGTGGTTTGAAACGGGTTTTGTTGCTAAAGCCAATACTATTCGTGAGTTGGCTGAGCAGATGGGTATTGATCCTGACGGCTTAGAAAACACTATCGAAAAAATGAATGCCTATGCCAAAACAGGTGTTGATGAGGATTTCCATCGTGGAGAATCTGATTACGACCGCTACTATGCTGACCCATCGATTAAACCTAACCCTTGTCTAGCACCCATTGCTGAAGCACCTTTTTATGCTATGCGTATTGAGGCCGGCGATTTTGGTACGTTGGGTGGTTTAGATACTGATGTTAATGCCAATGTGCTTGCCGAGAAAGGCGGTAATATTGATGGTCTTTATGCGGTAGGTAATTGCTCTGCAGCCTTGTTGCCAACTTACCCAGGTCCTGGTGCAACCCTTGGCCCAGCCATGACTATGGCCTATCAGGCTGCCAAACATATTAATGGATACCAGGACTAATTATGTTGGATTTAGAAGCTATTGAGCTTATCAAACAATTAAAAGCACGATATTTCCGGTTTTTAGATACTGGAGATATCGACGGTTTAAGGACTGTTTTTTGTGATGACGCGCACGCCCACTTTAAGGGGGGCGACTACGATTTTGAGCTTAACGGCTGGGCACAGCTTGAGACATTTTATAAGCGTGCTTTTAAAGATGAATCATTCGGAATGCATAATGGTCATCACCCAGAGATAAGCGTTGATGGTGATCAAGCGACCGGTATTTGGTATTTAAACGATGTGTTTGTTCATCTCAAATACAACGTTACGACCATGGGGAGTGCATTATATAAAGATGATTATCGCAAGGAGAATGGTGAATGGCGTATAGCAAATACCCGCTACACCAGACTCTGGGAAGAAATGCATAAGCGTTCTGAAGATATCATTTTAAAAAGTCGGCCTATTGGCAAACGTCTCCCTGATTAGCAGTCTCTAAAAAAAACCATGGTATAGACCATGGTTTTTTTATCTTGATTCCTGTCCTAATTAAAAAATGAACGGAATAACAGCTTTTCTTTCTTTAGGATAATTTTCAAAATTCTTATGGAACCAACGATGTGTATAGTAGGCTCTTGGAATTAAATTACCCATCGTCATTGCCAATACAAATACTGCACCTAAGTTCCATGTCATGACTGCAAAGCCTGTGAACGAAAGAATTTCGCCGAGGTATTGCGGACAAGTAACAAACTTAAAACCACCGCCATAGGGAATTTTGTATCGAGGTTCATCGGGAGAGGGGTTTTTGGAGCGCAAATTACGCAAGATTGAATCTGAATGGATATTTAATATAAAACCAATCAGGTAAATAACAATACCTATTTGGAAGCGAGGATCATTAAACCAATCTGCGGTATATTGATCGCCTAATTCGGAGATATAAGCTGCGTTAAAATAACCATGTAAAAAGATTGTTATCCACCCTGCAATAACGACATTAAAAGAAAATGACGATGTGCTCCCTGGCTGAACACGCATTAATAACGGTGTGATCAAAGCGCGGTTTGCGTAGTGAATCATCCAGATTGCCAAGAAGAAAAGTGGCACAACCTGATCTGATTTTGACCCCATGAAGAACACGATAGGGAACACGATAAGACCTGGGATCTCCATCAGAACCCAGCCGGTTTTAGCATGTAATTTTAAGCCCTTATTACGCTTGCCTCCGCTGAACCGACCGCCATAAGCAGCAGTTCCAAAAAAACTACCGACCAAAATTAGAATGACATAGACAAAGCCCCCGATGAGCAGTGAGTCATACAAAGTGTTTCCCGTGTACCATTGCATGGTATTTCTCCAATTAATTAAGTCAGCTATACATTAGGTAAGTCTTGGTAAAAGGTAATCTATCATTCGGACTAAACCGCTATTTCTATTTTTTAAATTGCTATCGTCCATTTGGACGCTGCATTTGACTGGTCTGCCGCTTATCGTAAATCATGAAAAAATAGAGGAACTTATGTATGGATGCTTCGCGTTTTTCAGCGACGCTATTTTCTGAAGTTGAACACTGGCATCAAACCTGTGATGTTCTTGTTATGGGCTTCGGTGGTTCAGGGGCGTGTGCCGCAATCGAGGCGAGTGATAACGGTGCCGAGGTTGTCATCATTGATGCTTCATCGGCAGCAGGCGGTTCAACCGCATTGAGTTCTGCTGAAATTTATTTAGGCGGTGGAACACGGGTCCAAAAAGCTTGTGGTTATGATGATAGCGTCGATGCCATGTATGACTATTTAATGGCGACCAATGGTCCTCAAGCGGATGCTGCAAAAATAAAAAAATACTGTGATTCAGCTGTCGAGCATTTTGATTGGCTTTGTCAGCAAGGTGTACCCTTTAAAGATAGTGAATATAAAGCGCGTGCCGTAATGGCACTTACCGACGATGGGTTGTTGTATACAGGTAGTGAAAAAGCTTGGCCGTTTGTAGAGCAAGCCAAACCCGCGCCACGTGGTCATAACCTGCATGTGTGGGGTGATAATGGTGGCCCGCTATTCATGAAAATAATGTCCGAGGCTATCCAAGCAAGAAACATCGATGTTCAACTTGAAACACGCGCGTTGCGCTTAGTTGTTGATAATGATCGTCGCAGCGTTGTCGGTGTGGTAGTTCGCCAAGACATGCAAGAAAAATTTATTCAGGTGCGTCAGGGTGTGGTGGTATGTGCTGGGGGGTTTGTTATGAACCCATCGATGGTCCAAAAATATGCGCCTGAGCTAATGCGCTGTAATACGCCGATTGGCAATCCTGGTGATACCGGAGCGGGTATTCAAATGGCCATGGCGGTTGGTGCATCAGTCATTAACATGCATGAGGGTTTTGTTAGTCTGCCTTTCTATCCACCTGCATCTTTGACAAACGGTATTTTAGTGAATTGTCACGGTCAGCGGTTTATTAATGAAGACGCTTATCATGGCAGAGTGGGCAGTTATTTACTGAAGCAAGATCCGGGACCGGTGTATTTGATTGTTAATGTAGATGACTATGCCGATTATGAAACGCGCTCTTATCTTGGCGCACCTGTTGCAGCAACGGGTGAAACGGTAGAAGAATTAGTCGATGAATTAGACGTTCCTCGACAGATGCTTTTAGACACGATCAATGCTTATAACGAGTCAGTAACACAAGGGCATGACCCTGTTTTTCACAAGTCACAAGAGTGGCTTAAAACACTGCAGGCACCCATAGTTGCTTTGGATTGCACCCCAGGGCACGGTGCGTATATGCCTTATTTTACCTTGGGTGGGCTTGAGACCACAGTTGATGGTGAGGTTTTAAATACTATGGGTGGCATCATTGATGGTCTATATGCCGCAGGGCGTTCTGCTTGTGGAGTGCCGCGTCGCGGTGATGGCTATGCATCGGGTATTTCGGTGGGTGATGCTACCTTTAGCGGAAGAATGGCAGGGCGATGTGCAGCTCGCCGCATAGTGGAGAAAAACTAATGGAGCAAAATCTTCTCGCGAGAATTGATCGACTTGAATCGTTAGATTCAATAAGACAGTTAGTTGCTAAGTACTCACTTGCTTTAGATATGCGTGATTTGGATGCGATGGTGAATTTATTCCCGGAGGATGTGCAAGTAGGCAAGAATAAGTTTGGCCGTAGCCATATGAAGAAGTGGATGGACGATACCCTCAGACAACAATTCACTGGCACCTCACACCATATTGGCAATCATATTATCGAATTTGACGACCCTGATCATGCTATTGGTGTGGTGTATTCTAAAAATGAGCATGAAACACCCTGTGAAGATGGTTCTTCAGAGTGGGTCATCATGCAAATGATCTATTGGGATCATTATATTCGTATAGACGGTCGTTGGTACTTTAAACGCCGCTTGCCCTGTTATTGGTATGCTACAGATTTAAACAAACCGCCCGTGGGTGATAACAAAATGCGTTGGCCTGATAGGGAGCCTTATGAGGGTGCATATCACGAGTTATTTCCTAGTTGGAAGGCATTTTGGGCGTCCTCACTGCATGACGATGAGCCCGCTGTTGCCGAGCCTGCACCACTCGAACACTTTTTAAAAACGATGAGAAATGGGGCTTCCGACCCCATTATCCGAACACGTTAGGAGCTTGCTGTGAGTCAACAATCACTTTTTAATCCTGTCCAATTAGGTGGATTGAATTTAGCTAATGCTATTGTCATGGCACCAATGACACGAAGTCGCGCTAATCTAGATGATACCGTGAGTGACTTGCATGTCACTTATTATGGTCAGCGAGCTTCTGCCGGTTTGATTATTAGTGAGGGCGTTCATCCCAGTCCAAATGGTAAGGGATATTGCCGAACCCCTGGCATTTATAATCAAGCGCAAATTGCGGCTTGGCGTGAAGTCACTGACGCAGTTCATGCTGGCGGTGGTCTTATCGCATGCCAACTTATGCACTGCGGACGTGTTGGTCATCCTGACAACAAAGCAGTGGCTACCAGAACATTGGCGCCATCCGCAATTATTGCCAATGCTGAGATTTTTACCGAGCAGGGTATGCAGGCCATGATCGCTCCTGAAGGTATGTCGCTAGCGGATATCGATGCAACGATTGAAGATTATAAACAAGCTGCAATAAATGCTCGTGCTGCTGGATTTGATGCCATTGAGCTGCATTTTACGTCGGGGTATCTACCTGCTCAGTTTTTATCAACGGGTACAAACCAACGTCAAGATGATTATGGTGGCAGCCTCACAAACCGCTTACGTTTTCCGCTTGCGCTTGTCAAAGCATGTAGTGACGCCATTGGTGCTGATAGAGTCGGGGTTCGCGTGTGTCCGGGTAATCCTTTTAATGATCTCAGTGATGATGATCCTCGAGAAACATTTACGGCGTTTTTTCAAGCGTTAAATGATAAACATTTAGCATGGTTGCATGTTATTCGAATGGATAGCACAGGCATCGATAATGTGGCGCTTGCCAATGAACATTACCACGGCAATATTATCGTCAATGATAGTTACGGATATGAAGAGGCGTGCACTGTCCTTGCTAATAAGCAAGCTAAAGCCGTGTCTTTCGGCCGAAAGTTCATTGCCAATCCAGATCTTGTAGATCGATTCAAGCATGGTCAAGCATTGAATAAAATAGACTTTTCAACCCTTTATACCCCAGGTGCGAAGGGCTTTAACGATTATCCATGTTTCGCAGAAAGTGAATAAAATATTACTAAGGAGTTAACCATGGCCTATCCAAAGGACATAGGTATTATCGATCTCATGTTGGCCGTACCTAATAACGATACGTCTAATTACTATGACTTTATTAAGCCCTTATTGATGGATGAACAAAGTCGGGCAATGTTCAAAATGCCGGCTCAGTATATGTTTAAGGATGTTCCTAATACTGGCAAGCAAGATGACTATATTGCATATACCCTGCAAAAAATGGATGAATTTGGCATCGAAAAAGCCATGCTGGGGGTCGATGAGGACCAATACTTTACGCAAAACGAAGCCGTCAAAAAACATCCTGATCGCTTTTTTGCATGTTATGACTGTAATCCAAACAAAGGTATGGAAGAAGTTCGAAAGATTCGCCGCTTGAAAGATGAATATGACATCAAAGCAGTCACTGCATTTCCATCCGGTCTTTGCCCACAAGTTTCTTTAAGTGATAAGAAATGGTACCCAATTTTTGTTACCTGTATTGATCTAGATATTCCATTTTGTCCTTGTGTTG
>JALRIU010000347.1 GCA_023255355.1 Pseudomonadales bacterium
AAGATCGGTAACTACACCAATTTCATTATTTGCATGCATCAATGAAACAAGAATCGTATCGTCACGAAGCTCAGCCATAACTGCTTCAGGCAGAATTTCACCTTTGGCATTGGGCGTCATGTAGGTCACATCAAAACCTTCTCTTTCGAGTTGGCGACAGGTATCCAACACCGCTTTATGCTCGATCTTGGAGGTAATAATATGCTTGCCTTTACGGTGATAAAAATGTGCCACACCCTTAATAGCTAAGTTATTTGATTCTGTTGCACCAGAGGTCCACACGATTTCTCTTGGGTCAGCTTCTATTAAGTCTGCAACATGTCGACGCGCTGTTTCAACAGCCTCTTCGGCCTGCCAACCAAATAAATGTGAACGCGAAGCAGGATTACCAAAGTTACCGTCCAGCGTTAAACAATCAACCATTTTTTCGACGACCCTTGGGTCAGCTGGTGTAGTTGCGGCGTAGTCTAGATAAATAGGTTTTTGCATTTACTAACCTTCATTTACAACGTGTAAAGTTAAAATCTCATCAACATTAGCGCGTAGCTGACGTTTTGAAATCACTTGAACCTCTTGCCTATCGACAAGAGACTGCAGGCTAATTGCCGACAAAAAATTGTGAATTTGTGCGCTCAGATCCTGCCAAAGATGGTGCGTTAAACATGTAAAGCCACTCTGGCAATCGCCTTTGCCACCGCATTCAGTTGCATCGACAGACTCATTGACCGCATCAACAATCTGAGCAACAAAAATGCTATCTAATGATCGACTCAAACGATATCCACCACCAGGGCCGCGCACACTAACAACTAATTCATTACGACGCAACTTTGAAAATAGTTGCTCTAGATAAGACAAAGAAATATTTTGTCTGCCTGATATATCCGACAAACTTACCGGACCATTTTGGGCATGCAAAGCAATGTCTAACATTGCGGTAACGGCATAGCGCCCTTTGGTGGTTAATCGCATCGAAATCTCCGACGTTTAATCGTAAAAACTGTTGCGATTATACAAAAAACCAACAATTTTAGTCAAGTATAAAACCTAGCAATTTAGTCGGTCTTTTCTAAAAACCGATCAATTTTGTTAAATACGCCACGCATAATATTGACCTCCATCTGATCCATTCGAATTCGAGCAAACATCCTTCTTAGCCGAGTAAAAACCTGTTTAGGATTTTGGGGATCAACAAACTTTATACGACCAAGTGTTGCTTCCATATGTTGATGCATGCGCTCTATGTCTGCTGCATTGGCCAGTGGAAAATCCCAACCGGCATCCTCGTTAACCTCAATGACTTCATTGAGTGCAAACATTCTTAATTCGTAGGCAGCAACCTGAACTGCTGCAGCTAAATTAAGAGAACTGTATTCAGGATTGGTTGGAATATGCATATGCAAATGACACATCTGTAGCTCTTCATTGGTCAGCCCCCTATCCTCACGCCCAAATAAAATGGCAATATCCCCTTTTATTTGTGACGAACCAATTTCCGCAGCACAGGCCCTTGGATCTTTCAGAGGCCATGGTATTCGCCTTTCACGGGCGCTTGTTCCTAACACTAGCTCACAGCCTTCAATAGCAGCTTCCACAGAAGGGACAACGACTGCACCGTCTAATACATCGGTGGCATTAGATGCACGCCAAGTTGCTTCTTCATCAGGAAAGGAGCGAGGCTCAACGAGGTATAATTGCGTCAACCCCATATTTTTCATGGCACGCGCAGCCCCACCAATGTTACCAGGATGCGAGGTATTGACGAGGACAATGCGCACCCTATCTAAAAGCGCTTGATTCACAATTTAACTCCACAATTAAAAGTTCGGGATTCTAACAAATGTTCTGTTATAATTCGCGCCGTATTTACCAATGAGAGAATTCCATGGAACCGACTGTCAATATCGCCCTCCGCGCAGCACGCAATGCAGGCGAAATTATCATCCGAGCAACTGATCAACTTGATCGTTTAGAAGTTGAAAACAAAACCCCAAATGATTTTGTCAGTGATGTTGATCGTGCGGCAGAAAGAGAAATTCTCTACCACTTGAAAAAAGCTTTCCCTAACCACGGCTATCGTTGCGAAGAAAGCGGCTACACACCGGGCGAAGGTGATGGTGTTGACTACGAGTGGGTTATTGATCCCCTTGATGGTACCACTAATTTTGTTCGTGGTATGCCACATTTTGCTGTATCAATTGCCTGCAAATATAAAGGCAGACTTGAACATGCCGTCGTTCTTGATCCTGTGCGCGGTGAAGAATTCGTTGCTAGTCGTGGTAAAGGCGCATCAATGAATGGCCGTCGCATCCGTGTAAGTAATCGAAAATCACTAGAAGGCGCCCTGCTCGGTACAGGTATTCCTTTTGCGGGTAGAAACGACGAACGTTTGAGCGCCTACCTAAAGACAGTTGATGTATTAGCACGTCAAACTGCAGGTATTCGCCGTGCAGGTTCTGCCGCGCTTGACCTCGCCTATGTTGCGGCTGGACGCTATGACGCTTTCTGGGAAGTTGGACTTAATGAATGGGATTGTGCTGCAGGCGCTCTGTTAGTAACAGAAGCTGGTGGCTTGATCAGCGACGTAAATGGCGGCAATGATTATCTAAATTCTGGGGAACTTGTTTGTGGCTCTCCAAAAGTATTCAAAGCAGTTTTACAGGTAGTTAAGCCAGCACTTGGAAGATAAGTACTGGTCGCTAGTCGCGAGTCTCTAGTAGCTAGTCATTAATTCTAGTGACTAGTGACTCGAGACCAACTTGAAATGCCCACGCAGTTAAGCATCCTAAAAGCGTTAACGAGGCAGGCAGTTCAAGGCGGGCAATAAGTTCAGGAGATGAGTTTACATGTAGTAAATGATTCGACTGAAATTGAAGCCCAACGCAGAAATGCCCACGCATTTAGCTTTTAAGGTAGATCATCGACCAACTCACCCTCTTTAACCGGCGCCACT
>JALRIU010000030.1 GCA_023255355.1 Pseudomonadales bacterium
CAGCGACCTCTTCTATCCTGTCGCCAATCAATATCCGTTTCTGAGCTCAAAAAAGCAGATAGCCGTTCAGCAGTTGCAGCTGGAAATGCAAAAACAAGCCGTTTTAATGCAAAGCCAGGGCGGTGACCCCAGAGCACTGCCGCCTGATCAATCTCCGCAAAATATGCTTGCCAGAGTACTGAATTCAGACCAGCTGATGGAATATCAGCTGAGAACATCACCGCTGGCTAACAAGATGCGTCAGAGTGGTGTCGTTTTTACTGAAAAAACATTCCGCAAGGCATATCAAATACTGCTGAGGCTCCAGGACTCGCAGGATCCGCGAGCCCCTTTAGATGTGCGCTCCGATCTTAATGATGTGCTGGGTGACGACGATGGTTTAGCCCTTTGGGCTTCTATTGATCCAGTCTTTGCCATCTTGCGCCAGATAGCCAGCAGGCATGGCGTCCCGACGGAACAAGCACTCTCTGCCTATGATTTGATTCTTGCTGCGCGCAAAGATGTTAGTGAGGCCGCGGCTCAACGCGGATCGGATCCCCAGCAGTCAGTTTATATAGTGCAGCAGGTTATGTCGGACCTTAAAAATCAATTATCAGAAATGGTGGGCGAAAGCGCTGCCAACGAGTTTATTAATTTAGTGAATGGTCGTCGATCTCCGGGAACTGTTCGACGGAGCAACGGGTGATTCTTAAATAGCACCCATCAACACAGGAGAGAGAAACAAGCAGGAGCTAAATATGAACAAGCAATCAATAAAACAACTCTGTAAACGTTTTAAACCAATACTATTCTTGGCATTAAGTTTTTGCTTTTCGGCAGCATCGTATGCGCAATTCCCGATGTTACCGCCAGCACCTTATGAACTTTATCCACCTACAGCTCCAGATTTTATTGTGGGCAGTTACACCGTTGATTGGCAGGACACCACCGGTTCTATTTGTTGGTTGTCGGAGCGAGTGAATAATGGCTCATGGGTGACAGTTGCAAACAGCTACTCACCTGTAAAAACCATGACTTTTAGCCGCTCGGTCGGCAACTATGATTATCAGGTCGCCTGTATTGATGACTATGGTGGAGTTTTGGGACCGATCACCACTGTTGGTGTGGTGTCGTCCATGCCAACCCTTGATTCACTGGATGTTCAGTTAGGCTACCAATTTCAGGTGCGCACAGGTGATATCAACAGTGATGGAAAAGCCGATGTTTACCTTCAGCGCACGTCAGGTGGAAATTCCAATAATGGGGTAATCGATAAAACCATTCTGACACAAAATACAGATGGTGATTTTGAGGTGCTAGAAAACCCGACATCCGGCCAGCTCTCAGCTGCAGGAGGTTGGCCAGTAGCCAGCTCAGTTGAAGCTGTTGTGAATGACTTTAATGTCGACGGGCGTGTGGATGTTCTAATGAAAAATCTGGATTCGGCCATTGGTAATGTAGATGATCAGATCGTCTACTCAACTGGCCAGTTCTTTAAGGGCGCCGCTCAGGCGGCAACATCACTGGACTTTGAGTTCCAGAAATTTTTCCGCGATACCTATAACTGGATATTGGATCCAAACTATTTTGCCCAGGCAATTACCTCGAATATGCCAGCATATAGTGTTTCATTAGATTTGGGCGTTTATTACTGCACCTATTGGTTTGGGTTTCCGTCTTGTTTTAATGTTTTTCATGATGTTTTCAACGCTACGGTAACCTTGGCAATGCTTGGCTTATCGGGTTATGAAACCATCGCTGAGGCAGAGCAAGGACTGGCCGATGCATTGGGATTTGCAAGTTATGATACTTTTAAGTGCGTGATTTATTGTGCATGGATCGAGTTTTATAGTTTTTATGGAAGCACGATATTTATGTTTTATGATACTTGGACGCCAACCACGGAAAGCCCTGGATTTGATGATATAACCTTTAGTGCACGTGCGAGGGATGTCGCAGATATTTCTGAGGATATAGCAAGTGGGGCTACAACTGAAGTTGAAGGCGCTGATAGTATTTCAGAGATCATTGAGGCGCTCGCTAGAGTAAAAATTGGCGGTATTTGCTTAGGAGGATTCGTAACAGATCCAGAGCTTCAGGATCCTGAAGACTGTCGTGGATTCGAGTTGTTCGCTTCGATAGGAGCCACAGCGCCGGTAACAGAGGAAGTACCGGATAGGCAGGTTAATACTGTTTACATAACCGGGCACAGAGTACTTTGGGTTGGGCCATTTCACTTGGCAACTGAATATAGCGAATCTTCAACACAAAAAACCACATTAAGTGCTGGGCCGGCTGGAGGTAAACTTGTAAATGGGATCAATAGGAAGACTGATTTTACCGGAAATGTTACGTTGGGGATCACAACTTCAAGCGTAGGGCTATCACCGTCGCTTTATTTTCAGTTTATGCTGGCAAAGCATGGTAATTACGGAAATGGACTTAATTATGACCTCTTCCCACAACCAGGAACAAGTGGGTATAACTCGAATAGCTATGTTCATGGTCTTGTAAACGCAGCTAGTGGTGTATCAACCGTGGACTTTAATCAATATGTAGGGGGAAATAAACCTGTTCCAAATAGTAAGTTTGATTAGAATGAAAAAACTCATTTTTGTCTGGTCTACAGTCGGCCTTTTGGTCGGCTGTATGCCCATTTTATCCAAATATACTTTTATAAGCTTGGAAGGCGGGTGGGCGGACAAAGTAATTAAGAAAGGAAGAATTCAAGCTGCTGGCAACACCAATTTTTTCACTGATGAGATTAATATTGAATATCGCTATGAATTGAATGGTTTTACGGTCCATGCAAAACTTCTTGAGACATCGTTACCCAGTGTTGAATTCAGTCTGGAAAATTCTTTAGGAGAAGCTCAGGAGATCAACATATTTTCAAATCATCCCTGCTACTTTAACCATGGCCTTAGTTATGAGAAGGGAGCGGATGGGAAGCTATTGATACCAATATCTGTGGATAAGACGTTGGCGGTCTATCAATTTGTAGAAATAGATCCAGATTCAGATTGGACTAGAGTCAACATGCCAAATTGTTATAAGAAAGCTCTGCCAGAATCGCTGTATGTGACATTGGTATCTTTATCAGAAAAGTTCGAATTAAGAGTGCCGCTGAAAATCAATAGAAAAGGTTATTACCTACATTTTGATGGCGTATAAGGAGAGATGGCTGTGTAAGCTTAAGTTCAAGGGAAGCCACCTTATCATCATGAAAGGGTTGAAGTGCGGAGATAGCCCTGCTTCGTGTTAAAGATCTAAGGATTTAAAAATATGGATATAAAGTGAGTAGGGCAAAATGATGAGTTCGATACTAAATAGATTACTCCCAGTGGCCGTTGGTTTGACCATCAGTGCCTGTAACCCTATACCAAGCCACGTTAGCTGCAATTTGCCTGACTTGATGGTCAATTCACAGGTTACTAGCATTAACACCATTGGTACGTGGGGTGTATACCAAAACTATTGTCCTAAACCGATAGAAAGAGTTTTCGCGGTGAAGCGCGCTTTTGGGTCAATAAAATTTGAATGGTGGGGTTCGCCCCACCGTTTATACATGACCATAGAAGATAGCTCTGAAGGTCCCCTTTTACTGGCCATCGAGAGTCCAATATTAACACTGGAGAAGGTGAATGTTGAACGAGGATGGTTATCTCAATATTCGAGCAGGATTACCTTCCCTAATAATGACTCCACAGCACCAATTTTACCTGAGGCTAAATTTGATTTGTTAATCAAGAATGCTGATGGAGATATTGTCGATAAATTGGAAATGCACTATTCGGTTAAGGAGTGTACCTGTACCAGTGTTGACTCGATTTAGCTAGTGCAATCAGCTTGCTAATTGTCTCATGTCATTCATGGCTTGCCATTGAAAGTGGCTTGACATTTTAAGCACTCTATCAGTCCAATATCCTATAACTATAGGAGAGGAAGACCGCGCAAATAGTGATACTTCAGGCTTGAAAAAGAGGATTTTAAAATATGGATATCCATAAAACCCTTTTCCCTTGTTTAGTTCTTTTCCTTTTGAGCGGCTGCGGCGGCGGGGGTGGCAGCGCCAATCCGCCCTCAGTTGGTGTCTTTGTCGATAGTCCGGTTATCAATATCGGCTATCGAACCGCAACCCAGAATGGTGTCACCAATTCCCGCGGCGAATTTAAATATTACCCCGGCGAGACGGTGACCTTTTTTATTGGTGCGCTGGAGTTTCCACCGGTGCTGGCCGACAAGATTGTTACGCCGCTGGATATTGCCAATACCGATGATGTGTTTGATCCAATGGTGGTTAATATCTCGCGGCTATTGCAGACCCTGGACAAGGATGGCAACCCGGCCAATGGCATCACCATTACCAATACGGCAAAGAGCAATGCGCTGCGGTTAAATTTTGATCTGTCTGTTCAGTCATTTGCCACTGCTGCCAGAAACCTTGTTCAAAATGGCGGACAGGATTCGCCGCCATCGGAATTGGTTAGCGTTATTCAGGCGGTGCTGCATCTCATTACGCAGACAGTATTTGGGTCGTTGCAGCAGTCGCCCCCTGATTTTGACAGATTTATTATTGGCACCTGGCGCGGTTCCAATGATAAGCGGGATTTTGAGTTGCTCAGTGTCTTTGAGGATGGTCACTATGTGCACGCGGTGACTGGTGATCTGGGCCTCAATGAAGTACCGGGCATGGAGTGGGGAACTCTTAGTTCGAATGAGCAGGGGTTTGGCCAGACCGCTCAGGAGTTTGATAGCAATGGCTCGGCGGGTTTTAGTGGCCCACATTCTAGCGATTCGGTACGGTGGACGTTTCAGGATGCGGAGGCATCCCACGCACATCCGCCTATTACTGTCGCAGAGGGCGTCGTGGTTTTCACCAGAATCCAATCCGAAGGATTGTTGGGCACCTGGGTTAGCACCACAACAGATGCAGAGCTGCTGACGGTTAGCTTCTTTGATGACAATACCTACTTCTACGCCATTGTTGATCGCGACGATTCCACCCTTATGTCGGGCATGGAGCTTGGCACCTATTCCCGCGACAGCAACACAGGCCTGCTTACGGTTACCCAGACCTTTGATAACAATGCCAGCGCCGGGTTTACCCACTTTGTCGGCGCCGGTGCCCCGAATCTGTTTGCCGAGGTTAATGGCGACAGCCTGACCCTGAGCATGGACAATGATGGCGACACCCTGATCGACCAAACCATCCAGTTTGAGCGGCGCTAGTCACGGCGTCGCTTGTGCTTGCCCAGCCTGCTTAAAACGGTATGATACCGGCCTTGTAAAATAACATCTCATATAGCCCAAACCACACCAAGACCGGAGTCACCCTAGATGAGCATTAAGTCAGATAACTGGATTTGCCGCATGGCCGAGCAGCACAATATGATCGCACCCTTTGAGTCTGGCCAGGTGCGTTACTCCGGTGACCAGCGGGTGATCTCCTACGGCACCTCCAGCTACGGCTACGATGTGCGCTGCGCCAATGAGTTTAAGATATTTACCAATATTCACTCAAAGACGGTCGATCCGAAAAATTTTGATGACGACGCCTTTGTCGATGTCACCGGCGACTACTGCATTATTCCGCCCAACTCCTTTGCCCTGGCGCGTACTGTGGAATATTTCAAAATTCCGCGCTCCGTGCTGACGATTTGTCTCGGTAAATCAACCTATGCCCGCTGCGGCATTATTGTGAATGTCACACCCCTCGAGCCCGAGTGGGAAGGCCACGTCACTCTGGAATTTTCCAACACCACCAATCTGCCAGCCAAGATCTACGCCAATGAAGGTGTGGCCCAGATGCTGTTCTTTGAGTCGGATGAGGTTTGTGCGACTTCTTATGCGGATCGTGGGGGGAAATATCAGGGACAGACAGGTGTCACGCTCCCCAAAACCTGATTAAAACCGATTAAAAACGGTCTTTTTCCGCGACTGCGGCGTTAGCGCTGTACTCGGAACTTCATGTATGTTGTATACACTCAGTTCCTCCGTGCAGTGCTGCCTTGCATTCACGAAAAAATCCTCGTTTTTAATGTGGACCGGTCTTTTTCCGCGACTGCGGCGTTAGCGCTGTACTCGGAACTTCATGTATGTTGTATACACTCAGTTCCTCCATGCAGTGCTGCCTTGCATTCACGAAAAAATCCTCGTTTTTATGTGGACGTGCCTTTCCCCGGGTT
>JALRIU010000050.1 GCA_023255355.1 Pseudomonadales bacterium
GAACTTGAAGCTATTGACGTAGGTAAACCAGTCACTTTCGCACGTCATGTCGACCTACCAGCAACGATCAACATGCTTAGATACACTGCTGGATGGGCAACACGTCTAATTGGCGAACAAGTTGCACCAGCTGGCCTGCCAAATGGCGCATTCCACGCCTATACTCGTCGCGAACCCGTAGGTGTTGCAGCATTGATTACACCATGGAACTATCCATTAATCATGATTGCTAACAAAGTTGCACCTGCACTGACTGCGGGCTGTACAGTCATCCTTAAACCGGCAGAGCAAACTTCACTCACAGCATTACGTTTTGCGGAACTATGCGTTGAGGCAGGCTTTCCTGCAGGCGTAGTTAACGTAGTCACGGGTAATGGGCACACCGCTGGCGATATGCTCGTTAATCACCCTGATGTCGATAAAGTGGGTTTCACAGGTTCTACCGAGGTGGGCAAAATCATCCACCGCAACGTCACTGATTCCTTGAAACACGTCACGCTTGAACTCGGTGGCAAATCACCTGCGATTGTATTCCCTGATGTTAACGTCGCAGAGGTCGCACCTGCTGCAGCTGGAGCGATCTTCTTTAACTCTGGACAAACTTGCGTCGCTGGCTCTCGTCTGTATGTACATTCATCAATTTTTGACCAAGTAATGGAAGGCCTGACGCAAACCGCAGATTTTTGGGCTCCTTGCGCCTCACTACAACCAAGCGGCCACAATGGCGCCTTAGTATCGAAAGAGCAACACGATCGAGTTCTTGGCTATATCGAAGACGGCAAAAAACAAGGCGCCAGCGTTTTGATGGGTGGCAACTGCCCCTCTGACAACGGTTATTTTGTTAGCCCAACCGTGCTAGTTGATGTCAATCACTCAATGCGCGTCATGCAAGAAGAAATTTTTGGACCCGTCGTTGTTGCACATCGTTTTGATGACATGGACGAAGTCGTCAAGTACGCCAACGATTCAAGATTTGGCTTAGCTGCGAGCGTTTGGTCTAAAGACCTCAAAACCATGCACGAAATGTCAGCACGCTTAAAAGCTGGCACCATTTGGGGCAATTGCCACACTGTGATTGATCCAGCACTCCCATTTGGTGGCTATAAAGAATCAGGCATTGGTCGCGAACAAGGACGCTACGGTGTCGAGTCATTCACTGAACTGAAATCAGTTATTATTCAACTTTAAGAGCAATACAAGGCAGTACATTGTGCTGCCGCATTTACGAGATAAGGAAAGATTATGTCATTCAAAAATCTAGAAGAAAAACTACAAGCGAGCGGCAACATTGTTGAAATGCTTCGCAATGCACAAGTAGGTCCAAACGTTTATCCAGGGGTACCACCTGAATTTACTAACTGGCGTGACGAGCAATACGGCTGGCAACACACCTGCGTATTATTTGACCAGTCATACCATATGGCTGACCTCCTAGTTGAAGGCCCCGATGCATTCAAACTTTTAGAAAAATTGTCTATTAATAGTTTCAACAACTACAAGCCTGGCAAAGCTAAGCAAATGGTACCTTGCACCCCAGAAGGCTATGTTATTGGTGACGTTATTCTTTTCTACCTCGCAGAGAATACCTTCAATTTGGTAGGTCGCGCTCCTACGCTGAACTGGGTTATGTTTCACGCTGAAACAGGTGGCTACGATGTTAAAGTTACCCTAGATCAGCGTACAGCTGCTCGCCCGGACAAAGAAAACCGCAAGTCATATCGCTACCAGGTGCAAGGCCCTAACGCCATGAAGACGATGGAAAAAGTCCTAGGCCAAACACCTCCAGACTTGAAATTCTTCGATATGACAGAAATCACCATTGCTGGCAAAACTGTTGGCGCATTGCGTCATGGTATGGCTGGCCAACCTGGCTTTGAACTTTATGGCCCATGGGAAGACGGCGTTGCTGTTAAGAAAGCACTTGTTGAAGCAGGTGCTGAGTTTGGTATGCGCCAAGTAGGCGGCCGTACCTATGCATCAAATACCATTGAATCTGGTTGGATTCCATCACCACTGCCAGCGATTTACACTGGCGACAGCTTAAAAGCTTACCGCGAATGGCTGCCAGCTGATGGCTACGAAGGCTCTTGCTCGATCGGTGGTAGCTTCGTATCAGACAACATCGAAGACTACTACTTGACCCCATGGGATCTAGGCTATGGCTTCTTCGTGAAATTCGACCATGATTTCATTGGTCGTGAAGCTCTTGAAAAAATGGCTGCTGCGAAAAAACGTAAGAAAGTTACCTTGGCACTTTATGACGAAGACGTTGCCGATGTCATTATGTCGCAGTACGGTAAAGAGAACGAGCGTGGTAAGTTTATTGACTTCCCATCAGCGGTTTACTCTATGCACCCCTTCGACAAAGTCATGATAAATGGCGAAGTGATCGGTCTTTCAACATGGGTTGCATACAGCTCAAACGAGCGCAAGATGCTTACTCTAGCAATGATCGATGAAGAACACGCAACACCAGGCACAGAAGTTGTGTTCGTATGGGGCGAAGAAAATGGCGGCACCTCTAAGCCAACCGTTGAACCTCATAAGCAGATGGAGATTCGCGCAACCGTGAGCCCTGTACCATACGTTGAAGTTGCTCGTACTCAATACTCTGGTGTTAAAGGCTGGCGCGAAAAAGCATAACATACCATTGTTAAAACGGCCCCGCCCTATCCCTAGGCTGGGGCCTTTTTTATTTAAGGATTTCACATGGCACTCGACAAACCCTATCAAGATATCCCAGGCACAACCGTATTCGACGGTGAGATGGCACGCAAAGGTTTCCACCTAAATCAATTCTGCATGTCTTTGCAAAAAGAAGAGAATCGCAAAGCGTTTTTCGCAGATGAACTTGGTTATATGAACCAATGGCCAATGAGCGAAGAGCAAAAACAAGCCGTAATCGATCGAGATTTAACCAAATTGATCTCGCTGGGTGGCAACATTTATTACTTGGTAAAAATCACCATGGCACAGGGCATGAGTGTTGCTCACGCGGTCTCCATGATGACTGATATGAGCCCTGACGAGTACCTCGAAATGATGAAAAATGGTGGTCGCTCACCTGACGGCAATCGCTATGTAGGAGAACAACAAAATGGCTAAAATTACTGCTGGTGTTGGCACGTCCCACGTCCCATTGCTTGGACGCATTATCGACATTAATCAATCAAAAACCGACGATTGGAAACCAATTTTTTCTGGTTATGATTTCACTCGCGAATGGATAAAAAACGAAAAGCCTGACGTGGTTGTTTTGGTCTATAACGATCATGCAAATGCCTTTGATATGACCATGATTCCTACCTTCGCTATTGGGTGTGCAGAATCTTATGCACCAGCCGACGAAGGCTATGGAGCGCGCCCAGTACCTGTCGTACAAGGAGATCAAGACCTTTCTTGGCACATTGCCCAATCAGTTATTCAACAAGGCTTCGATCTTACGATTATCAATCAAATGGAAGTCGACCACGGTCTAACCGTGCCACTTTCAATGATGTTTGATCAACCTGAAGCATGGCCTTGCAAGGTAGTACCCATTATGGTGAATACCGTTGTCTACCCGGCTCCCTCAGGTGAACGCTGCGTTGCCCTGGGTAAGGCAATACGCAATGCAATCGCCAGCTATGATAAAGATATCAACGTGCAGGTTTGGGGTACTGGCGGCATGAGCCATCAGCTACTAGGCGCTCGCGCTGGGATTATCAACCGTGATTGGGATACGGCCTTTTTAGATAAACTCAGCAACGATTATGAAGAATTAGCCAAAATCCCACAGACGGAATATATTCGTGAAACGGGTACCGAAGGCAGCGAAACTGTGATGTGGCTCATTATGCGCGGTGCGCTTGGTGAGAATGTCAAAGAAATTCACCGTCACTACCATGTCCCCATTTCTAATACCGCCCTTGGCCACATCGTGCTATCTGCGGAAGATTAAGCCAATGGCTGGTCAAAAAACCCATCTTGTCCTGCTCTGCGGCCTCCTCTGTGATCGCCGCATTTGGGACCCTGTTGCCAATCATTTAGACGATATAGCTGAGGCGTCTATATTTAGTTTTGCAGGGTTTGATGATTTGAGCGCGATGGCAGCACATGTGCTTGCTAATACCGAAGGTACATTTGCTCTAGCGGGCCACTCTATGGGAGGACGGGTCGCCATCGAAGTTATTAAACAAGCCCCCCATCGTGTCAGTAAACTAGCACTGCTAAATACAGGCGTACACCCCAAACGAGACAGCGAAGTACCTGGCAGGCAAAAATTACTCGATATGTCTGTAACTGAAGGTATGCAGGCCGTATGTGAATCGTGGCTACTGCCAATGGTGGGAACAAAAGGGAAGCAAAATGCAGCCTTGATGGCCGATCTGCGCGACATGGTGGTCAGCCACAGCGCCGAGCAATTTAAAGGTGAAATCCACGCCCTACTTAACCGTCCTGAAGCAGAATCCGTTTTACGCGATATCATAGTAGACACCCTCTTGCTTAGCTCAGATGAAGACAGCTGGAGTCCCATTTCACAACATCGTGATATGCAGGCGCTTCTCAGAAATAGCAGTCTTGTTGGACTTGAAGGGGTGGGCCATATGTCAACCATTGAAGCACCACAAGCCGTCGCAAGCGCATTACGCGACTGGTTAATTCGATAATAGGAGTTCCAACGTGGACAGAACAACCCGTGCCATCATCCAAATGGAATGCCAACAGGTACTCAACAAAGTTACAAATCTGTTAGACCAGGCCCAATGGGAAGCGCTAGTGACACACTACACTGATGACGCCGTATTATTTAGACCAAGCGATCCAAATAATGGTGTTGTTGGTAAGCAGGCCATACTTGAGTCTTTTAAAGCTCGCCCACCTAAAACAACCGCTCACGCCTTAGTTAACACAGAATTCGATATCAAAAACGAAACCTTGGTCGTTGCTTATTCTCGCGTGTGGTTATCCAGCGGACCTGCCGTTGAAAGTGGTGCAGCAAACAGTGAGGGTCCATTGATGATTGGCAGTTTTATCGATACCCTCGAGTACCATCATGATCGCTGGTTGATTAAAGAGCGCAAAGGCGGCATTGAATTAAAGCATGCCTAATTAATGAATCGCGCAGTCATTTTTCTATTTGCCACGGTGGTGCTTGACGCCATCGGGGTTGGCCTTATGGTGCCGGTTGTCCCAGAACTTATTCAACAACTTGGTGACCTCTCTATTTCAGAAGCTGCCGTATATGGTGGCACTATGACCGCGCTTTTTGCCGGCGTACAATTTTTTGCCTCACCCATTCTAGGAACCTTAGCTGACGCTCTTGGACGCCGCCCCGTGCTGATGCTCTCTTTGACTGCATTCGGGCTAAACTACCTACTCATGGGATTTGCACCTAACCTTACTTGGCTATTTATCGGTCAAGCACTCGCTGGTCTTTTTGGAGCAACCCCCACAACGGCCACAGCCTACATTGCAGATATAGTCGCACCAGAACAACGCGCCAAATATTTTGGCATGCTAGGCGGTGCGTTTAGCCTAGGTTTTATGTTTGGTCCCGTATTAAGTGGCATGCTATCTGTCTATGGCGTGCGCGTTCCTTTCTTTGTTGCCTCAGCACTGGTTTTAATTAACGTCGCCTACGGTTACTTTGTTTTACCCGAATCGCTAAGTAAGGAAAAACGCCGGCCATTTTCGATGCGCTCCGCCAACATTGTTGGCTCTATTCAACGCTTTAAACCGCACGGATTTGTCATCCCATTATTAGTTGCCGCACTGTTAATTCAATTTGCCCTGCAAACCATCATTGTCATCTGGCCCTACTTCACCTCATACACTCTTGATTGGGGCGCTAAAGAGGTAGGTCTATCGCTCGGTTTTTATGGTGTTATGGGGATTATAAACCAAGGGGTCTTACTTGGCCGGGTGGTTCGCTGGCTGGGAGAGATCAAAACCATATTGCTAGCACTGGTAGTCTTAGTCATTGGGCTAACAGGTTATGCCCTAGCAAATCATTGGGTCTGGATTATTCTATTCAGTATCCCTGCCTCGATGGGTTTTCTATCGATCGGCGCTCTATCAGGTTATTTATCTAGACATTTAGCGGTGGATGAGCAAGGCGCCATACAAGGCCTCATCAACAGTGTTAACAGTTTTGCCGCCATCATTACGCCATTGACTATTCCATGGTTATTCAAAATCACCACTAACGGCACCAATAACGATTTACCCGGTGCCGTCTTCTTTGTAGGAATTTTCTTTAGCTTCATTGCCTTTGTTGTGGTCAAGCGTTTCAATCGTAGACATAACCGCTAAATTCAAGCACCTTATAAATTTATTTAGATCGCTTTAGATTACACCTCCTCTTTGTAATAATATCGATCAAAAATAAGGACTTAATAGAATAAATGTCTAACAACGAAATAACTAAAAATATTAATCATCTTTGTAAAATAATTCTCAAAGGAAAAATAAAATAAATGATTCTGATTTGAGGTTATTTGGTGCTGAAAAAATTGATAATTTAATTTATGAATATTTTCATAATGAAAGAATAATAAAATTTGGAAATTCATATATAAAAAGTTCATTAAAAAACGTATTTACTCTAGCTAATAAAACTTCTTTTACTAAAAAAAAAAATTTGGGTTCAGGAGGTGGATGGCATAGAGACTCTATTAACCCATCTTTTAAATCAATGTTGTATCTTACTGATGTTAACGCAGGTGATGGAAATTTGCAAATAGTAGATAAAACTAATACATTATGAGTGCAAAACCATTTACATCAAAAGTGAAACAAGTTAGAATCGTATTAACTCCAAGTACTGAAGAGTACAAGTCAATAAGATTCCAATATGAGCAATTAACAGGTACAACTAATACTTATGA
>JALRIU010000120.1 GCA_023255355.1 Pseudomonadales bacterium
CAACAAGCAGGTGAATTATCGCTCGATTATTTTGTGAATTTTGTTAAGCATGGCAATCCCAATAGCCCTGAATTAACAAATTGGGTGAATTACGATCCGGCAAGTCCTATGATTTTAGATATTTCGATGGACGCAACTGCAGTCGTTGGTGAAGATCCATTACAAAAACGTCTAACCCTCGTAGCAGAGGCGCGATAATCTATAACGCTCAGCTCGTAAGGGCTGAGCGCCCTGCTCTTTTAAAGCTACTTGGCTATAAAAGCATATTCATCAACAGAGCCGTCCTTGTAAAGCACCATTACTGCATAGTCATCGTGACGGTTTCCCATTTCCATGCCTGGGCTACCAACTGGCATGCCTGGAACACTCAAGCCAATCGCATTAGGTAAGGGGTTATCAAGAAATTGTTTCACGACGTTAGCAGGTATATGTCCTTCAAAAACGTAATCGTTTATCACAGCAGAATGGCATGATTGTGCACTTGTAGGTATACCAAGTTGAGTTTTAATAGCACCAAGTTGTGCTGTGTTTTTGCCATTTAAAGCAAAACCAGCATTATTCATATGCTCGATCCATGCATTGCAACAACCGCAGGTTGGGCTTTTAAAAACATCGCCTGAGAGTGACTCTGCAAAGCTCATTATCGAGGTAATTGTAAACATTGTCGCTAACAGAAGTTTATGCA
Organism: Pseudomonadales bacterium; assembly: GCA_023255355.1. Taxonomy (GTDB): domain Bacteria; phylum Pseudomonadota; class Gammaproteobacteria; order Pseudomonadales; family JAHEIH01; genus JAHEIH01. The sequence goes on from JALRIU010000120.1 coordinate 686, forward strand.
TGTCTTTCCTCCAAAAGTTGTAAGGTTGAATTTGACAATGATTTTAAAGGCCAATATGCTTTGGTTCGACTAATAATTAATAAAAAGGTTCTACTATGACTAAACAACATTACACATTACAAGAGTTTACAAATCCACTATTGATAGCCGGGTTTGTAAGTGCTGCTTTGTTACTTATCAATATATACGCTTAGTTAAAGCAAAGTGTATCAAAGGAGGCACCGGCCTCCTTTTTTATTGGATTGAATATGAAACATTATCGTTGGGGAATTTTAGCCACTGGTTGGATGGCTGAAATGTTTGTTGAAGATTTATTGCTTGAAGAGCGAGCAAAGATTGTTGCGGTCGGCTCTAGAACCCTTGGCAATGCTAAACGTTTTGCTGAGCGTTTTAACATACCAAAATATCATGGCAGTTATGAGGCGCTCGTCAATGATCCTGATGTCGATATTATCTATATCGCAAGCCCGCACCCATTTCATTTAGAGCACATGACATTAAGTCTGTCTGCGGGAAAGCCAACATTATGTGAAAAGCCCTTCAATATAAATGCTAAGCAGACCCGGCAAGCTATTGATTTAGCAAGACAAAATAACGCTTTTTTGATGGAGGCGATGTGGTCTAGATTTATGCCGATTATGGCCAAAGTTAGAGAATTAATTGCATCTGGTTGTATTGGTAAGGTCCAATTACTTAGCGCGGATTTTGGTTTTTGTGCTGAAAAAGATCCTTTAAAACGCTGGTTTAACCCAGACCTAGGTGGTGGAGCCTTGTTAGATGTTGGTATCTACCCTATTTCACTCGCTTCTATGTTATTTGGTAAGCCTGAATCTATTAACACCTCTGCAACAATGAGTGCCACTGGTGTTGATCAAGCGTCATCTTTTATTTTTCGATACGGTGATGGTGCACAAGCAATTTTAGCTGCATCGTTAATGGCAGAGACATCCCAGGAGGCATGGATTATTGGGGAGCAAGGCAAAATACACCTACCTAAGCCTTGGTGGATGGCAGAAAAACTTTATCTGCACCAAGGCGATGATATACAGACTATTGCTGTGCCAAAACGAGGTATTGGCTATGGCTATCAAGCCAGTGCGGTTATGCGTGCATTAGATAATGGACTCTTGGAATCGCCCTTGATGCCCCTTAGCGAGTCACTTGAATTAATGCAAACCATGGATGCAATTCGCCAGCAATGGGGCATGCACTACCCACAAGAAGACTAGCTTTGTTGGTCTTGCATTGAGCCTAGATGGGTTTGCCAGGTTACCTTATCGTTGTGAGAATGGGTGAACCCTATCGATCGTTCATAGGCAACGCATTCTCTAGATCTAAATGCCGTAATATACGTTCTACGCCAACGATCTGGTGAACGATTGCCGCCAGAGCCATGAATAATCAGTTCGTCGTGCACAGTGATGTCGCCCCTTTTGAGAGGTAGCAATGTTGTGCTTTCATCGTCGGCTACGGCAACACTTAAAATGTGTGAACTTTCCCTGCTGTTGCCAAATAGGGGTTCGTGAGGCTGTAGTCCCCTTTTTTGACTGCCCGGAATGACTTTCAAGCAGCCGTTCTCCTCGTCAGCATCGTCTAGGGCTAGAGAACACGTCGCCGTCAACGTCGATCCAGGTGTTCCAGTTGGCCAATATCCTAGGTCTTGATGCCATGTAAAAATCGCATCGGGTTTGTTTGGGCGCTTAGCCAGAAACTGATCATAATCGAGTTCGCTTGCGGCGCCGAGCAGTTGCACTGCTATAGATTGGCTCCGTTTTTCAAAGATATTGTTCATGATTGATGGGCGGTAAACACGAGGTAGGACTGCATTGACCAAGCTGAAATCCTCGAATTTTCTATCATAGGGGCCACTCATATCACATAAATCTCTGCCCATGTTTGCAACACGGCCATCAATAAAGTCGTTAAAGTCGGATTCTATGGTCTTTAATTCAATTTCTGTGAGTACCTGTCGCAAGACGATATAGCCATCACGATGAAACGCTGCAATTTCATCTTCAGACAATATATATCGATCTTCGCAAATACCATGCGTCTTGGTTGTCATTATTCACGCCTTTAAAAATTAACCCTGTTATTTTTATCACAACTTAACAAAAAGGTGGTTAGCTTGTTGGGATTTATTGATTAATCTGACAGTGTTTTACAGGGTGTTTTCGCAACACAGGTGCAAACTTGTCAGTTTAGAGTTCTCTTTAAATAAACCTTTGCTAATTAGTTTAAATCCCTTCAAAACCCTGTTATGTTTCTGGTTTATCCTGCAACGGCAAGAGGTTTAAGAATGTCGAATAACACATACGACGCGATTGTTGTTGGCTCTGGTATCAGCGGCGGCTGGGCAGCTAAAGAGCTAACTGAACAAGGCTTAAAGGTATTGATGCTAGAGCGTGGCAAAGATATCGAACATATCAAAGATTATGTCAACGCTAGAAAAGAATCTTGGGACTATCCGCACTACGGTCGTCCAACACGCAAAATGCTCGCCGAAGAACCCGTATTACGTCGTGATTACCCTCTAAATGAAATGACCTGGGGAACATGGGCCTCGCACCAAGAATCTCCTTACGAAGAAACAAAGCGTTTCGATTGGTATCGCGCTTATAACGTGGGTGGACGTTCTTTGTTATGGGGTCGTCAATCATACCGCTGGAACCGTGAAGACTTCATGGCAAACGGTAAGGAAGGTATCGCAGTAGATTGGCCGATCCGCTACGAAGATTTAGCACCTTGGTACAGTTATGTTGAAAAGTTTGCCGGTATCAGTGGTTCAAAAGAAGGACTTGATGTCCTTCCTGACAGTGATTTCTTACCACCAATGGATCTCAATATTGTCGAAAAAGATGTTGCGGCACGTTTGAAAAAGACTTACGGCGACAGTCGTCATCTCATTATCGGCCGTACCGCCCACTTAACTGAATCGCGTCCAGAACAAAACCGTGTGCAGTGCCAATATAGAAGCAAGTGTTGGTTGGGCTGCCCATACGGTGGTTATTTCAGCACACAAGCAGCGACTCTTCCTGCAGCAATGGCAACGGGTAACCTTACCCTACGCCCCTTCTCTATCGTCAAAGAGCTT
>JALRIU010000111.1 GCA_023255355.1 Pseudomonadales bacterium
TTCAAAAGATGAAGAGCTAAGTTATTTGGTTCAAACAATTCATGGGGTCAAGAAGAATGTGCTTCAACAGAAGAAAAGGGCAGTATATAAGAACTTCAGAAATGAGTATGAAGTTGAAAATCTGACCACAGAATATCATAAATTTTGTATTGAAAGAACTGATCAAAAGATTTCAATGTTATGTGATAATGACGTAATTATCTCAATTGGTAAATCAAATAGGCGGTTCAAATATTTGACAGATCCTGTATATTTAATGATCAATAATGGAGCATGTTGTAATAAGCTAGATAGTGATACAACGGACTCTATTTTATACATTCGAAACGTCAGCATTCAAGAATTATGAACAGACTAATTCTCACGTTTTTTTTGAGGTATAATAGCTAACTTTACTGCACACTAGGTATTCAAAAAAAATGGCCCTAAATAGTATCGAAGAAATCATTGCAGATATCGCGAAAGGCAAAATGGTCATCTTGATGGATGACGAAGACCGCGAAAATGAAGGCGACATTATCGTCGCTGCAGAGGCAGTTACCCCTGAGATTGTGACATTTTTTGCGCGTGAGGCCTGCGGCTTAATTTGTCTGCCAATTACTGAAGAACGCGCCCTGCAATTAGACCTACCATTGATGGTGGATCGCAACAAATCGACACATTCAACTAACTTTACGGTGTCGATTGAAGCTGCGACAGGAACCACTACGGGTATTTCCGCTGCGGATCGCGCCCGTACAGTTCAAGCCGCTGTTGCCAAAGACGCAAAACCTGCAGATATTATTCAGCCAGGACATATTTTTCCGCTCGTCGCTAAGCGTGGCGGTGTTCTTGCGAGAGCGGGCCACACCGAGGCCGGCGTTGACCTAGCCCGTCTTGGTGGTTTTGAACCAGCAGCCTTAATTGTTGAGATCATGAATGAAGATGGCACCATGGCAAAGCGCCCTGAACTCGAGGCATTTGCTGAAAAACATGGGATCAAAATTGGTACGATTGCTGCTCTGATAGAATACCGCGCGATGAATGATACAACGGTTGATTTGATCGAACGCAAGGCAATCAATACCGTATATGGTGAGTTCGACCTGCACGTCTTTCATGACAGACTAGACGATGCCCGTCATTATGCATTGAGCATGGGTGAGTTTAGCGCCGAAGATCCTACCTTAGTGCGTGTTCAAACACTCAATACACTTAGAGACTTATTCCAAACTGTGCTTCCAACAACCAATCAACCTGGCTGGTCGTTATCACGATCACTACAACGTATTGCCGACGAAGGTCGAGGCGTACTTGTATTGGTAAGCCAAGAAGAAGACCGAGATCAACTACTTGAGCAAATTCGTATCTTCCCCGAATTGCCAAAGCCTGTAGTTCGCAGCGTGAGCGAAGAAGGACAGATAATATTTAGAGTCATCGGAGCAGGTTCTCAAATTCTTAGCCAACTTGGCATTGGTAAAATGCGTTTGATGGGACCGCCCACCCGCTACAATGGCCTCGCGGGCTTCCATCTAGAGGTGGTTGAGTTTATTGAGGAATAATAAATGGAAGCATCGCTTCCATTTATTATTTCTAACCTGACGAAGTAGTTATATAGATTAGAGGCCTTTAGTCTTTGCTTCGTGCCATAGGCTATCCATGGCTTCTAACGAGCTCTCAGCAAGATCTCCATCTGTGTTGTCTTCAATGTAGGCAAAACGACGTTCAAATTTAGCATTGCCGTCGCGCAGGCATTGTTCAGCATCCACTTTTAAGTGGCGCGCTAAATTCGCTGCGCAAAATAGCAAATCACCCAGCTCTTCCGCGCTATGGGCTTTATCCCCAGCAGAGAGCGCTTCTTCAAGTTCGAGTACTTCACTTTTTAGCTGTTCAAACACCTGAGATATATGAGGCCAATCAAACCCCACCGTTGCAGCACGTTTGGTCAACTTTTGGGCGCGCGTCAGAGCAGGCAATGCCATTGGAATGTCTGCCAACACGCGAGGTTGTTGCTTGCTATCTCGCTCTTGCCGTTTGATCGCTTCCCAATTACGTTTAACCTCTTCCTCAGTAATTTGTTCCTTATCATGTGAGAACACATGCGGATGTCTTCGAATCAATTTTTCAGTGAGCACATGCACGATCTTGGCAAAATCAAAACGGCCTTGTTCTTGACCCATTTGGGCATAGAAGACTACTTGGAACATGACATCGCCAAGCTCTTCAGCGATATGATCCCAATCTTCTCGTTCGATGGCGTCGACTAACTCGTAGACCTCTTCGACTGTCGAGGGAACAATACTACGAAAGGTTTGCTTGATATCCCACGGACAACCCGTTTCGGGATTGCGGAGCGACGCCATCACCTGCAATAGATCATCAATATCATAGCGGTCTTTCATTAAGCGCTTCCCCGCTCAACAGAAATGACATTAGGAAGGCTACTTAATTTATCAAACAGTTTGGCAAGCTCTGACATTTCGCTGATTTCGACAGTTAACGACATTCTGGCAACGTGCTGCTTAACATCGGTTTTGGTGTTCATACCAAGTACATTTATACGGTTTACTGTTAATAAAGACGTTATATCACGCAGCAAGCCCTGCCTATCATAGGCCTCAAGGTTAATATCGACAGGATAAACATGGCTTTCCCCGCCGCCCCATGAGACAGCAATAATTCTGCTGCTATCGACGGATTTTAAATGCAATAACTGTGCACAATCAGTACGATGAATTGAGACACCTCGCCCTTTGGTAATGTAACCAATAATGTCATCACCAGGTAAAGGTTTACAACAACGTGCAAATTGCGTGAGAAGCTTACCGACACCATCGATTTGAATATTATCCGTATCGCCCGATTTTGAAGAGGGACGTCCTTTGGGGGGCTCTACTTTTTCAGGGGTAGGTACTTCGATGAAGCTTTGAGCAACCTGTACAACATGGTTGAGACTGACATCACCGGCGCCCACTGAAGCATACATTTCATCAACTGTTTGACACTTTAAACGTTGCGATATTGCTTTGTAATCCAAGCTCGTGAGGGCCATACGCTTAAATTCGCGCTCAACAAGCTGACGACCTGCACTTATATTTTCTTCACGGCTTTGGAGCTTGAACCAAGACTGAATCTTAGATTTGGTACGATTAGAACTAAAAAAACCTAAACTTTCGCGCAACCAGTCCCGGCTTGGACCACCCTCTTTGGCGGTGAGAATTTCAACTTGGTCGCCTGTTTGCAGCGCATGAGTCAACGGCACGATACGGCCATTCACCTTGGCGCCACGACAACGGTGCCCTACTTCTGTGTGAATATTGTAAGCAAAATCTAGAGGTGTAGCGTTAGTTACAAGATCAACTACGTGGCCATCAGGGGTAAATACATAGATTCGATCTTGGTAAAAATCTTCAACTGCTGTGAGCATTTCACGATCGGCATCGTCACCGTTCATGTCCTCATGCCATTCGAGTACCTGGCGTAACCAAGCGATTTTCTCTTCGTAACTATCACCGTTACCAGCGGCTTTATCTGCCCCCTTATAGGCCCAATGCGCACAAACACCAAATTCGGCATCCTCATGCATTTGAAAGGTTCGAATTTGGACTTCAAGAACCCGTCCTTGCGGTCCAATCACTGCAGTATGAAGAGAGCGATAGCCGTTATGCTTGGGGTTGGCGATATAGTCATCAAACTCATTGGGGATATTGCGCCAAAGCGTGTGAACAACACCCAATACCGAATAGCAATCTTGAATGGAAGGCACCAAAATACGTACTGCGCGAATATCATAGACTTGCGAAAAATTAATATTTTTGCGCTGCATTTTGCGCCAAATCGAGTAAATGTGTTTGGCTCGTCCAGCCACATCGCCATCGATGCGCAATTCAGTTAACTCATGCCTAAGGCGGGCCACAACATCTTTGATAAAGGCGTCTCGCTCGATGCGCTTTTCATCGAGAAGTTTAGCGATGCGCTTGTATTCATCGGTATGAAGATAGCGAAACGCCAGATCTTCCAATTCCCATTTGATATGCCCGATACCTAAGCGATGGGCCAATGGTGCATAAATATTAGAGATTTCACGAGCCACCCGCTCGCGCTTACCAGGATTGTTTTTGACAGCCCTGATAGCACAGGTACGCTCGGCCAATTTAATTAGTGCAACCCTCACATCGTTCACTAAAGATATGAGCATTTTACGGGTCTTATCCGCTTGGCCTGTATTCTGCCCAAAAACACGACTTTCTTCGGTTCTAACTGCCGAAATAGCCGCCATCCTTAAGACACCCATTACCAAATTAGCGACTTTAGGCCCAAGTTGTTTTTCAATAGCTTCAACGCTGATTTTGCCTTCACGGGCAGCACGATAAATGATAGCCGCAACCAGGGTATCTTGATCAAGCTTAAGGTCAGACAGGATCTCTGCCATTTCCAAACCGGTTAAAAAGCTCGAAATATCTTTTGACCAAATGTTTTCCGCAGCAAGAGCCTCAAGTTCAAGACGCTCGGCTAACTCAGCGACATTGACTAAGGCTTCCGTTGATATATCAGTACGATCAGCCAGTACACGCTGCGCCCATGAACGAACATCAACACGTCCATCAGCAAACTGCGGGTAGTCTTCTCGAACTTTAACCATAAGCTTGAATTCTCAATCGATAAATGTCGCTAAGCAAACACGCCAGTTGAAAGGTAGCGATCGCCCCTATCACAAACAATAGCAACGATTACTGCATTTTCAAGGGTTGCAGAAAGCTTTAATGCCGCCGCCACAGCGCCGCCAGAGGAAACGCCACAAAAAATACCTTCTTTTGACGCCATAAGTCGCATGGTATGCTCAGATTCGGCTTGACTGATATCCATCACCTGATCAACGCGCGCTCGTTCAAAAATTTTTGGCAAATAGGCCTGCGGCCAGCGTCGAATGCCCGGTATGGCTGATCCATCCTGTGGTTGCAGACCAACAATCTGTATATCAGGATTTTGCGTCTTAAGGTAGGCTGACACCCCCATGATCGTCCCGGTTGTGCCCATTGAACTGATAAAATGGGTGACCTCGCCGCCCGTTTGACGCCATATTTCAGGACCTGTCGTAT
>JALRIU010000143.1 GCA_023255355.1 Pseudomonadales bacterium
TTGTCGGGCTCAATTGTGGAAACTCCTGTTCCCAGTAGCGCAATACATGCGGTTTTACCGCACATAAATCGCTTACTTCACCAATAGTAAAGTAACGTTTACCGGGGATAACCGGTAATTCGTCGTTGTTACTCGGCTCCAACATAGGATTCTACCCGTGCTTTGAGTTTTTGACCTGGTTTAAAGGTAACTACACGACGCGCAGTAATGGGTATCTCTTCGCCAGTTTTAGGATTTCTACCTGGGCGCTGACTTTTATCTCTCAAGTCAAAGTTACCAAATCCTGACAGCTTAACTTGTTCATTTTGTTCGAGTGATGTTCGAATTTCTTCAAAAAACATCTCGACAATTTCTTTTGCTTCACGCTTATTCAAGCCAAGCTCTTCAAATAGGCGATCAGCCATTTCAGCTTTTGTTAATGCTGTCATTATTACGTCCTCAGTACTGCGTTGTAGTTATCACTTAAGTGACTTACTACTGCATCAATCGATGCATTTACATCTTCATCAAGTAGTGTTCGAGTCTGATCTTGGTAAATTAATGCAACGGCTAAGCTGCGTTTACCTTCTTCAACACCCTTGCCCTCGTAGACATCAAAAAGACGTACTGACTTGAGCAAATTTCCACCAATTTGATTAATAACACCTAGAATAGTCGAAGAGGGTATGGTCTTGTCAACTACTATCGCTAAATCCCTTCGAGTTTCAGGGAATTTTGATATCTCTTTGAATTTAGGCAGTTTAGCGTTAATAATTTGTGACAATCTGAGCTCAACTAATACCACTGGACGGCTTAAATCCATCTCCGCTTGAACACTAGGATGCATTGTTCCAATAAAACCAACATGCTCACCATTTCGGGTAATTTCTGCACATTGACCAGGATGCATACCAGCACGCTGAGCTGGCGCAAAGGTAAACTGACTTGCCATACCCGTTAATGCAAATAACGACTCAAGGTCACCTTTGACATCAAAGAAATCGACCGCACTATTACCACCATGCCACGAGTCGTTACTGCGACCACCGCAGGCAGCAAATGCCAACATCGGCTCTTGCAATAAGCCATCCTCAGAAGGCACAAAGCGCAAGCCGCTTTCGAAGACACGTACGCGGCTTCGTTGGCGGTTAAGGTTATGGCGAATAGCTGCAGCCAAGCCTGGTAACAAACTGCTGCGCATCGTTGCCAAATCTGCAGATATAGGATTTTCAAGAGCAATCGCCGCAATCTCTGGATCAAATAAGGCTTGGAGTTTTGGCTCAACAAAACTATAAGTAATAGCCTCGCGGTAATCACGGGCTACTAAATGTCGTCTTAGGTGGCGTAGCTCTAAAATATTTTCAGGCTTTGCTTGTAGTTTGAGGTTAGCGCCTAGCGTGGTTACTGGTAATTTGTTGTATCCATAAATACGCGCTAATTCCTCTAAAAGGTCAGCCTCAATAGCAATATCAAAACGATAGCTTGGTACACTTACAGACCAACCTTCGGCATTTGCAGTAACACCCAAGCCTAGACGACTAAGAATTTCTTCAACCTGATTGTCAGCAATATCAAGCCCCAAAAGACGCTTAATCTGACTACGTTTTAGGATTACATCTGTTTTAACAGGTAAGTGCGACTCACTAACTGCTTCAGTGATTGGGCCTGCTTCACCACCAACAATCTCAAGCAATAATTGAGTTGCACGCTCCATCGCATCACGTTGCAATGTGAAATCGACACCGCGCTCATAGCGATGCGATGAGTCGGTGTGCAAACCATAGCTACGCGCCTTACCAGCCGCTAACTCAGGCATAAAGAAAGCTGACTCTAAAAATAGATCCGTCGTCGTCTCGCTTACAGCACTATCAGCACCGCCCATAATACCAGCCATAGCTAACGCACCAGCATGATCAGCGATCACACAAGTGTTGCCTTGCAATTTAACTTCTTGGTCATCTAATAAGGTCAGTTCTTCTCCCTCATTAGCATAGCGAACCACAATACCGCCTTTTAATTTATTTAAATCAAACGCGTGCATAGGCTGACCTTGCTCGATCAACATATAGTTAGTGACATCAACAACAGGATCGATACTTCTCAAACCACTGCGACGCAACTTCTCTACCATCCAGACTGGTGATGGCGCGCTAATATCAATATTGCGAATCACTCGTCCCAAATATCGTGGACAGTACTCAGGCGCGTGAACATCGACAGAGAATGTATCAGTTATCGTTGGCACAACAGGATTGATGACAGGCATACATACATCAAGCTGATTAAGCACACCTACTTCGCGAGCAATACCCTTAATGCTTAAACAATCACCACGATTCGGTGTTAAATCAACCTCGATCACTTGGTCATTAAGATTTAGCGCGGTCCGAAGATCTTGACCAACGACTGCATCAGACACTAACTCCATTAGCCCATCATTTGCTTCAGAAATTTGCAACTCAGCTTCAGCGCATAACATGCCAAATGATTCAACGCCTCTAAGCTTAGCCTTTTTAATTGTAAACGGTTTACCGTCATCGCCAGGAGGAAGTACTGCACCCACCATAGCAAATGGCACCTTAATACCTGCGCGCGCATTTGGGGCACCACAAACGACTTGAAACTGCTCACTGCCATTACTTACGGTACATACACGCAAGCGATCCGCCTCTGGGTGCTGAATAGCCTCTAAAATCTCACCAACGACCACACCACTAAACTCACCGGCAACACCTTCAACAGCATCGACTTCAAGACCTGCCATAGTAATTTGGGCAACCAGTTCATCGGTGCTGATAGCAGGATTAACCCATGCTCTTAACCACTGTTCACTTACTTTCATTTTGCCACTATCCCTTAAAACTGTTCCAAGAAGCGTAAATCGTTCTCAAAGAACAGACGCAAATCGTTAACACCATAGCGGAGCATAGCGAGACGCTCAACGCCCATACCAAAGGCAAAACCAGTGTATTTACTCGTATCAATATTGGATTTTTCAAAGACTTTAGGGTGCACCATACCGCAGCCCATGACCTCTAACCAGCCAGTGTGACTACATACACGGCAACCATCACCGGCACACATTACACACTGAATATCAACTTCTGCTGAGGGCTCAGTAAACGGAAAATAAGAAGGACGGAAACGAACAGCCAAATCCTTCTCAAAAAATACTTGTAAAAAGTCTTCAACAATACCTTTTAAGTCTGCAAAGCTAGTATCTTCAGTGATGAGCAAGCCCTCAACCTGGTGAAACATCGGCGTATGGGTTAAATCTGAATCACAACGGTAGACACGACCGGGGCAAATCACACGAATGGGAGGTTCGTTTGATTCCATCACGCGCACCTGGACGGGTGACGTGTGAGTACGTAATACAGTTGTAGTACTGTCTTTTAAATAGAATGTATCGTGCATCGCTCGCGCTGGGTGATGCGCAGGTATATTGAGCGCCTCGAAGTTATGATAATCGTCTTCGATCTCTGGCCCTTCGACAACATCAAAACCAATGTTGGCAAAAAAGTCCTCAATACGTTCGATAGTTCGCGTGACCGGATGCAAACCACCACAATCCGCTTGTCGTCCAGCTAGAGTGACATCAATAGTCTCACTTGCTAACTTTGAGGCAATGGCGGCATTATCCATATCGGCCTTGCGCACATTAATTAATTCTTGCAGCTCTTGTTTAACCTTATTGATAAGGGCACCAGCCGCTGGGCGCTCCTCGGCAGATAGCTTGCCAAGGCTTTTCAATAGATCAGTAATCTGACCTTTTTTACCCAAAAAGTTTACGCGCACATCATCAAGAGCAGCGCCATCTTGAGCGTTTTCGATGGCCTCTTTGGCAGCGCTTGCTAAGGCCTCTAGGTTTTCCATAGGGTTCTCCCAAAATGCTATGGATGGGTAATACTTAGAAAAAAAAGGGAAAGAGCTTTCACTCCTTCCCTATTTTGAACTACATAAGCCAATAAGACTTAAAGTGCTGACTTCGCTTGCTCAACGACAGCAGCGAAAGCAGCTTTGTCGTGAACGGCAAGATCTGCCAATACGCGACGATCGAGCTCGATGTTAGCTTTTTTCAAACCGTTGATCATGCGGCTGTAGCTCAGACCATTTGCACGAGCACCAGCGTTGATACGTGCAATCCACAATCCGCGGAAGGTACGTTTCTTAGCACGGCGGTCGCGGTATGCGTACTGACCAGCTTTAGTAACGGCTTGTTTGGCTACACGGAATACACGCGAACGTGCACCATAGTAACCTTTAGCTTGCTTTAAAATCTTTTTGTGACGACGGCGTGCAACCACACCACGTTTTACGCGAGGCATATAAGACTCCTTATCTCTCTACTAGTGGATTGCCGCTTAATTTAAGCGCAACATACGATCAACCAACACCTGATCCGATTTATGGATCGCAGTGCAACCGCGAAGCTGACGCTTACGCTTGGTTGTCATCTTAGTTAGAATGTGACTCTTATTGGCGCACTTACGCTTAAAACCGTTACCGGTCTTTTTAAAGCGTTTTGCTGCCCCACTGTGTACTTTCTGCTTAGGCATTTTAATAACTCCGCATTTGCAGTCGAGCCATCTGACTCGATGTAATGTTTAAACAATGAAGTTGTTTTTAAGAAACAAAAACATCCTCCCTTCATTAATGAAGGTCAGCTACTTTTGTTTCGGAGAACTACTTCTTCTTTTTCGGGGCCAATACCATGGTGAGCTGACGACCTTCCATTTTAGGAAATTGCTCGACAGTCCCATAATCGGCTAAGTCGACTTCGACTCGCTTTAAAAGCTCCATGCCAATCTCTTGGTGGGCTAGCTCACGACCACGATAACGTAGTGTGACCTTCGCCTTATCCCCGTGCTCAAGGAAACGTATCAGGTTGCGTAGTTTTACCTGATAATCCCCTTCTTCCGTCCCTGGGCGAAACTTAATTTCTTTAACCTGAGTGCGAACCTGGTTTTTCTTGGCTGCTGCGCGTTGTTTTTTCTGTTCAAACAACACCTTGCCGTAATCCATAACCTTACATACAACGACATCACCTTCAGACATTTGAACGAGATCAAGACCTGCGTCCGTTGCCGATTTAATGGCTTCCTGTATGGATACGATACCAACTTGTTGGCCTTCAGCATCAATCAAGCGTACTTGTGATGCCTCGATCTCATCATTGATGAGATGTTTTCCTTTTTTACCAGACTTAATTGCTATTTCCTCAAATTAAATGTGCTTAACGCACTAACGGCCGAAACGATCCACGTCATTTTGGAGAAGGTCAACTAACGCATCAATGCTGATTGCGCCGAGATCTTCACCGGAACGAGTTCGAACGGCCACCGTATTGTTTTCGACTTCTTTGTCACCTACCACAAGATGATAGGGAACTTTGTTAATCGTGTGCTCGCGAATTTTAAAGCCAATCTT
>JALRIU010000246.1 GCA_023255355.1 Pseudomonadales bacterium
GTATTGATGCACATACTACTGTTACGGCTCTTATTGAGCGTGGCTATCATATCGATATTCTCAGTGGCGATAACGAATCAACCGTTGCCAATGTTGCCAAACAACTGGGTATAGACCATTGGCGCTCTGCACTCAGCCCAGAGGATAAGCTTGCCTATTTAAAGGATTGCCAATCCAAGGGCGAACACGTTTTAATGGTGGGTGACGGCATCAATGATTTTGCGATTTTAGCTGGTGCAGACGTTTCTATCGCCATGGGCATGGCTAGCGATTTGGCAAAAACACATGCAGACCTCATTTTATTAAACTCATCGCTAAAACACATAGATAGCGCCATCGCCATTGCACATGGTTGTCAGAGTGTCATTCGCCAAAACATAGGATGGGCGTTATGCTACAACCTGTTTGCCATTCCTTTTGCTATGGTTGGATGGGTTTACCCCTATCAAGCGGCAATTGGCATGTCATTGAGCTCGTTAATTGTGGTAATCAACGCTCTTCGTTTTAAAGGTAAGACTAGTTAATGGATAGTTTGTATTTATTAATCCCAGTAGCGCTGATTTTCTGCATTATCATCATCAAATTGTTGTTTTGGTCAATTAATAGCGGCCAATACGACGATCTTGACAACGAGGCTAGTAGAATTCTATTCGATGACGATTTACCTTTAAAAAAGGATCAAAAAGAGCATGACTGAGGCGTTCATCGCAGCCATATTTATGGGCCTGGCAGGCAGCGGCCACTGCCTAGGCATGTGCGGAGGAATCGCTGCAGCGATCGGTCAACAGTCCAGTGTAATGAGGGTTTTAAGCTTCAATGTCAGCCGCTTATTAAGCTATGCCTTGATCGCGCTTATACTGGGTGGCGGTATTGAGCTACTGAGTACAGAATTTAAACACATCATTCCTCTGTTACGAATACTGGCGGGGTTACTATTGATCGCCATGGGGCTGTATATGCTCGACTGGTGGCGAGGTCTGCTGGCACTTGAAACATTGGGCGGCAGACTGTGGCATCATATCCAACCCTTAACTAGTCAACTTATGGGCAAGCGCTCGGTGTTTAGCACCTTTTTAATGGGTTTATTATGGGGTTTTCTCCCCTGCGGATTGGTCTATTCTGCACTTGCTTGGGCAGTAAGCCACTCCGCGGATAGTTCAGCAGCAATTCTAATGATCGGCTTTGGTATCGGCACCTTACCATCAATTTTAGGGACAAGCTTGGCGGGGCAAACGATACGAAGTTTCCTTCAACAGCGTTTAACCCGTAACTTTATTGCCTACAGCATGATGCTTTTTGGCCTGTGGACCCTTGCTATGCCTGTCATGAAATTACTCAAGATGCATTAGCTCCACCCCTCGTTGCATATCAAAAAAACGATCAGCAAACGCCAAACAATCGGTACGATGAGCCACCATCACCATGGATATCGGTAATTTTCGCAAGGCCGCCATAACCCTCTTTTCACTCGCCACGTCTAGATGACTCGTAGCCTCATCTAAAATGAGAATTTTGGGTTGACGATATAACGCTCTCGCTAACAAGATGCGTTGAGTTTGACCCGCGCTTAGTGGCGTTCCTTGCTCACCAATGGCCGTATCCAAGCCCATCGGTAATTGTTGTAACACATTATCTAAACCACTGATACCAATCACCTGTTGAAGACACGCATGATTAAGGCTAGTGCCAAAACCTGTTATGTTTTCCTGTAAGGTACCGCTTAATAACACGTCTTCTTGCAACACCGCGGCTATCTCGTTGCGCTGAACCCGCCAATGGCATAACCCAAAATGCTCAGTCAGTCCTAAAATACAACGTAACAAAGTTGACTTACCACAACCGCTCTCACCAACGATGGCAAGACATTCGCCCTGGGCCACCGAAAAATTTATCGCTAAACTCGGCCCTTTAGGCAAATCGAAACAAATATTTTCAATTGCCAAATCACACTCATTCTGTCGCACGCTATGGCATGGTGTGTCCTTATCTGCGGGATGCAGCAAGATATCGCTTATCCGGTCACGATGAAGGGGTAACATTCTGAGCTCGATTAACACCCCGACTAAAGCTTGCAATGAATTAGAGAATCGCCCCTTGTAGGCCATAAATGCAAATAATGCACCCACCGTCAAATTTGCCTGCATGACCTGCTGAGCTGCCAAATAAACCAAGACAATGTGCTCTAAGCCCTGCAGAAAGCGCAGTAAGGTATCTAAATACAATTGCCACGACTTTGCTTTGAGATCGGCATGAATACTATCAATGACAGCATCGCCCCAACATGAAATTCGCCAGGGTATCCATCGATTTTGCTTAAGAGTTAAAATAGCTTTAATCGATTCAATAAACTGACTATCTAATAATGCCCGTTTTTGAATATATCGCTGCTGAGCGTCTCGAATAAACGCGCTGATGACAATAACAGCGATCATGTATAACACCATCATCATAACCACCCAGGCAGTCATAAGCGGGTT
>JALRIU010000265.1 GCA_023255355.1 Pseudomonadales bacterium
CAAACGAATCGCTACTGTTCAACACCGCTTAGCCAAGCGTTATACCCAATACCTGCCACTAAAAAGCCTACCCACCCCCATGGAAATGCCCCCCTTTAGGGAGTACATGCATTGGAACAAGTCCTATGACAACGATCCAATACATGTTTGGTTAAGACAGCAGATTAAAGCCTGTTGTTGACTTTATTAGTGCTGATGACCTTTATCACCAGCAGGTTTACGAGGCGGAAACTCAGGATGCACAATCCCGTTTTCCTGTTCATAAGCAGCATAAGCGCTTATTAAATCTGCCAGAATTTCTGGATGCTCTGCTGCCATGTCATGTTGTTCACTAGGGTCATCCGCCAAATTAAAAAGATGCCATTTTGGATCAAACATAGAACGACCATCACGAATCGCTTTCCAGTTACCTTTACGATAAGCAACGCCACCCATGAAGTTCCAACCCTGTGCAACCACTCGATCGGCACTATCAAAATAAGAGGTACCTTCAACGGCTAACTCTGCTCCGGTGGGCAGAGCAATACCGGCGATATCCATAATGGTGGGAATCACATCTTTGACGTGCATGAACTGTGCTGAATGACTACCTTGGCTATCGCCAGGCAGTTTCATGAAAGCAGGAACATGAATCCCCCCTTCTGTGACACGAGCTTTGTAGTCGCGATTACCGCCGACGAAGGCACGAGCCCATTGGGGTCCCAACATAGTGAAGGAATTGATTTTCCCCATATTCTCATAGCTTTGATCGCAACAATTCTTGACGTGCCCCTGTAACATTCTCAACTCACGTTCTATTGTTGCCCCTTCAACACCATTATCTGACATGAAAAAAATTAAGGTATTGTCAAACTGTCCTGTCGCCTTCAAATGGTCAATCAAACGCCCCAAATTAGCATCCATATCATCGATCATGGCAGCGTAAATTTCGGCGACACGCTGCTCGCGCTTACGCTCATCTACGTTAAGCTGGTCCCAGGCTTTTAAACCCGGCAAGGCATTAAGTTCAGTTGCCTTTTCAGATACGACGCCCAAGGATTTGGCCTTTGCTAGTCGCTGTTGTTGGAATACCTCATAACCTGCGTCGTACTTGCCGTGATATTTAGCAATAGATGCCTGCGGTGCCATCAAGGGCCAGTGGGGCGCGGTATAAGAAAGTACGGCAAAGAAGGGCTGCTCTTGTTTATCGCCAATAAAACCCATCATTTTATCGGTGTAAAATGCACTGGAATAAAAGTCAGCAGGGATAGTCGCATCAACGCCATTGGCGCTAAAGCTGGCTTTGGGGTGCCGACCATCGGGCCCCATGTCATCTAAGTGACTGGCGCCACCATCGAGTAACACCCACGTGTTATCAAAACCCCGCGCAAAGGGGCGTTGTTCCTTGGCAAAACCCAAGTGCCATTTACCGGTCATCATGGTGCGATAACCACTCTCTTTGAATGACTTAGGTAAAAACGCTGCTCGTTCTGTCAGATAACCTTCATAGCCAGGCTTGCCTCGCTGATTAGGTTGCAAGGCCTCTGCCATATTAGCTAGACCAACCTTGTGATGATCAACCCCTGTAAACAACATGGCTCGCGTTAACGAACAGGTTGGCGCGGTATAAAAGTGCGTTAATTTAATCGAGCTATTGGCAATACTATCCAAGGTTGGGGTAGCAATTTCACTACCAAAGGCGCCTATATCGGTGTATCCCAGGCCCAGACTTCAGAATTTCCAAGAGGAGGTTTTCCATCCTCAGTAGGTAAGTATTTATTAACATCCGGAAGTTCAATTGGTAAATATTTCTCATCAATCATTTGAGGAGATCCAT
>JALRIU010000291.1 GCA_023255355.1 Pseudomonadales bacterium
ACAAGTTCGCTATCTACTCCTATCCTCACGTATGCCACCGCAGCGCACAAAAAAGCGGTAGGCATGGAAAACGAGGAGGATAAACCACGTCCTCTTCCGCCTGTCGAACAATCTGATAAAGGCGAAAAAGCTGCCAATAGAAAACGCGACCCCAATCGTATTGAAGATGAGTTACCTGAACGACAATCTTCACATTCACAACACCAGCAGCAAGAACCAACTGAACAACAAGACGATGTCTCTTTTAGCGACTTGCATGGCGATAAAGCTGACCCAGACGGCGGTGATTACCCGGAGCGTGCAAAAAACATCGATGATATGTTGTTTATTGCGAGCAAAGGCTTGTCACACAAGGATTCTGGTGGCGTCAAATGACCTGTTTTAGGCACCGCATAACCTAATTATTTTTGCCATTTTGAACTATCTTTATTGCTCAGATTTTTATGGAGTAATGAAATGCCTGTTTATCACGCCCCCCTTCGCGATATGCGCTTCGTCATGAACGAAGTGTTAGACATAGAAAATGCCTTTGCGCAGTTGGGATATGAAGACTGCGGCGCCGATACAATCGATGCAGTATTGGATGAAGCAGCTAAATTTTGTGAAAACGTTCTTGCACCTTTAAATCAAACAGGTGACCAAGAAGGTTGTACCTGGACTGAGACGGGTGTAAAAACGCCTAGCGGTTTTAGAGACTCGTATCAGCAGTTTGTCGAAAACGGCTGGTCAAGTATCTCTGGTCCTACCGAATACGGTGGTATGGGTTTGCCTAATACTTTAGCCATGGCTGTATCAGAAATGGCAGCGACAGCCAACTGGTCTTGGAGTATGTATCCGGGTTTAAGTAAGGGCTGTAGTAATACGATTTTGGCCCATGGCACTCAACAGCAACGTGACACTTATTTACCCAAGCTAGTATCAGGTGAATGGACCGGTACCATGTGTTTGACTGAACCGCACTGTGGTTCTGATCTAGGGATGCTGCGCACCAAGGCTGAGCCGCAGCGTGACGGTACCTTTAAGTTAACTGGTACCAAGATCTTTATTTCTGCGGGTGATCACGACATGGCTGATAACATTGTCCATATCGTATTGGCAAGATTGCCGGATGCACCGCAAGGTACTAAAGGCATTTCGCTATTCATCGTGCCCAAGTTTATGCCAAATGAAGATGGCTCTCTTGGTGAGCGCAACACTGTTCACTGCGGTTCGATTGAGCACAAAATGGGTATCAAAGCATCAGCGACCTGCGTCATGAACTTTGATGGCGCAACAGGGTTTTTGATTGGTCCCGAAAACCGTGGACTCAACTGTATGTTTACCTTTATGAATATGGCCCGCCTTGGTACCGCCATGCAAGGGTTAACTTCAAGT
Organism: Pseudomonadales bacterium; assembly: GCA_023255355.1. GTDB lineage: Bacteria > Pseudomonadota > Gammaproteobacteria > Pseudomonadales > JAHEIH01 > JAHEIH01. Next base: position 1,375 of record JALRIU010000291.1, read on the forward strand.
GAGGGTAGCTATCAAGGATCGCTAGTCTATGCAAAAGAGCGACTTCAAATGCGTGCCTTGACTGGTCCTAAAAACCCAACTGGACCAGCCGATCCAATTATTGTACATCCAGATGTAAGACGCATGTTATTAACCCAAAAAGCTTTTGCTGAGGGTGGTCGCATGCTGTTTTACTGGTTGTGCCTGCTCGAAGATCAAATGCGTAAAACTTCCGATGAGGCTGAGCACAAAGCACTCGATGATCTTATGGGTTTTATGACTCCAATCGCCAAGGCGTTTATGACCGAAACGAGCATTGAAACCACTAACCTGGGCATGCAGATTTTCGGTGGCCACGGATATATTGCAGAGTGGGGAATGGAGCAAATCGCGCGAGATGCTAGAATCGGCACAATCTATGAGGGTACCACCGGTATTCAAGCCATTGATTTATTGGGGCGTAAGGTACTACCAAGCCGCGGTGATATGTTGCGTAAATTTACTAAATTGGCGGGTAATTTCTGTGAAGAGTATAAAGATATCGAATCTTTAGCGCCCTATATGACCACGCTGACTGGTTTGATGAAAAATCTGACCGATTTAACCGCTGAGATTGGCTTTAAAGGTATGCAGAACCCTGATGAGGTTGGCGCAGCATCAGTCGATTACCTGATGATTTGCGGTTATTTAGTATTTGGTTTTATGTGGTTGCGTATGGCAGTTGTCGCCCAGCATGCTCTGGATAACGGCAGTGATGATAAATTCTATCGAGCCAAATTGCACACTACGCGCTTTTATTTTGAGCGCATTCTTCCTCGTGTCTACGGTCACATCAAAACCATGCGATCAGGTGCGGCTAACTTGATGGACATGGATGCCGAGCTGTTTGCATTTTAGTAAAAAGGGCGGGGTGCAAAGGCCCCGCCCACTAAATATGCAACTACCCAATGTAAGCAAAATTTTGTATATTAGCGTCTCTTTATACGGAGGCTGACATGGCAGAAGAAAGAATTTTATCTGAAGAAGATCAAGCCAAGGTTGACGCCTATCTTGAGCGTGGTTATAACCAAACAAAGCGCAAACCATTTAGAGGCGTTAAGTTGCTCGTTACTCTCTACAGTATCGTTATATTGTTGAGCATAATGAGTATTTGGCTAGCTAGCTTCGCGCTTCATTAATTTTGTTTTCGGGTTGCAAAAGACTCACTGGGTCTTTGCTGCCTAAACAACTGATTTTTGAGTGATAAACCTTAAAGCCCACGGTTTTCTAATTTCCTTTGTTGTCGCCTTGATGGGATGTGTGCAAGGTTTTTTTGCGCTGCTTTCGCTATACCTTTTCAACGATAACGTAGCTCCAGATTTCAAGATTGGCGCAGAAATCTATCTTGCTATTGCTATAGCTCTGTTCTTGAATTGTCGTCATTTTAACCAAAAACGGCTCAGTTATCGTGATGCTTTTTTATTTGCCGTCTTCACCTGGACCTCGCTCGGCCTTATGGGATCTCTCCCTATCGTGCGCATAACCCATGTTTCATTTACCGACGGAGTATTCGAATCTATAAGTGCGTTGACCACCACCGGCGCAACGGTGCTTAGCGGGCTCGATAGTATGCCAAAAACATTTCTAATGTATCGCCAATTTCTGCAGTGGATGGGCGGTCTTGGTGTGGTGATTTTTGTGGTGGCAGTTTTACCGATGCTCAATGTCGGTGGGATGGTTTTACTGAAGGCTGAGACACCTGGGCCAATGAAAGATGAAAAACTAGCACCTAGGATAAGCAAAACAGCACACATATTATGGGTGGTTTATCTAGTAATAACCTTGCTCTGTATACTTTGTTATTACTTGGCTGGTATGAATTTGTATGAAGCTGTCGCCCATAGTCTAACCACAGTCTCCACAGGCGGCTTTTCAACCCACGATGCCAGCCTAGGTTACTTTGATAGTTCTGCTATTTATTGGGTAGCAAACATCTTTATGGTGCTGGGTGCTGTAAATTTCGCCTTACATTTTAGAGTGGCTAGTCGTCGTGACTTAACGCTTTATCTGCGTGACGAAGAAACGCGATGGTTTTTAATCATCATCTTAGTAATGTCGGCTGCAATTGCATGGTTGTTATTGCACAACAATCATTACGATCACCACCTAAATGCACTCAACGAATCGCTCTTTATCGTAATCTCATTTATAACAAGTACTGGTTATGGTGCTTTCGGGATGGCCGAATGGCCCTCGATGGCCTTAGTCATGTTGGTGATTGCTGGCTATATGGGAGGTTGCGCCGGATCTACAGCTGGTGGCAATAAAATTATTCGGCTAGTTCTTGCAGTCAAGGTCGTCATGATGGAGTTTAAGCAGTTATTACATCCAAGGTCTGTATTGCTCACAAAATACCACCAACAGCCCGTTGAAGGTGGTGTGTTAAGTGCCACCATGGCCTACTTTGCGATCGTGGGGGTGTGTAGTGCAATAATGGTGGTTCTATTGATGTTAACGGATTTGGACTTCTGGTCATCGTTAACCGCTGTTGCAGCCTGTGTCAATGTATTGGGTCCGGCCTTTGGTGAGCTTGGCAACAATTTTCAGCCGGTTACAGATTTTGGTATATGGGTACTCAATGTAGGTATGATCATGGGGCGCTTGGAATACCTGACTTTGCTAGTCTTGCTAGTGCCGGGATTTTGGAAAAGGTGATGTAGTGGTTTAGTTAGCCGGCGACAAATATTTATTTAGAACTGTTGCATAGAATTAAAGATAGAATAACTTACTAGCGACTCCCACCCCTCAACTTATTTTGCATCGCGGTGTAGCTCAGCCAAAATAACTCATTATTGCTATAACCCACCAAACGATCGATTTCTTGACCGTCTTCAATCATCACAAAAGTGGGAGTTCCAATGATAGTTTTGGTGAGCATCTCAGCATAGGGTTTTTCAGCCAGATGGCGCCAGGTTGAGAATTCTACCTTGCGAATGGGTATAACCTTTGATTCGGCTGTGTTGTTGTAATAACTGCCGACTTCTTCATCGAACTTTTGACAGGCGCCGCAGAAACTATCGTAAAAATATAATAATTCTGCAGCAGCAATAGTTTGGCTCAACAACAGTGTTAACAATATTGAAATGGATATCTTCATGGGCGGATGTAGGCAAAGCCTTCTTCATTTTGTAGGCGAGCAATTTCCATAACCCCTGAGGGCACTTCTTCGACACCAAAGTTTAGGTCATCAAGGTTGAGATTCATTGCACGCATGGTGTTCTTGCAGGCTTTAAATTTCACTCCTGCCATTGAAAGCTCGTCAATAAAAGGGGCATATAGACGACCTTTTTCATCGGCAGCATCGGCAACCAGTGCCTGCAGCCCACCTGATAATGCTACAAAAGTTATTTGCACGTGTTTGTCGGCAGCCAAATGATTGGTCGCGTTATGAAAGGCACGAATGGCCTGACTTTCTTCGGCCAAATGATAAACAACCCCATGTTTGGTGTCATCGGCGTGCAGCATTTGAGACAACGCTAAAACGATAAGTGCGCTGATAATTTGTAGAACTCTCATGATGTTACAAGGCCTCTAAATTAGTCATGTAAAAATAAAAATATACTCTAAACTTGTAAGTGTTGATAGCAACAATAGGTGTTATGCGGCGATTCAAGACGTTCGTTTGAAGCAATAAAAACCTATTGTTATATATCGTAATTTTTATGTAAATATTTAGTTTAACTTTTTCTAATATATGTTGATCTTTATATTAAATTCGACTAAATTAAAAAAACTTTGACCAAAAAGAATATGCTTATATGTTTTGGTTATAAATAAGTTTACTGCTAAAAACTTGAAGTTTTAACCCCGATGGCGAGGAAAGCTCCGTGGAAAAACATAATAATCCTACTCAAGTTGGTCAGTTGCGCTTAGCGCCTGAATCTTTCTTGGAACCAGCTTTGGTAAAAGACATTTCCAAGCATGGTGTAGATGAAAACCGTCGTGGCCTTTTGAAGAAAAGTTTTTCAATGGCCGCCGCAGCTATGGCTGCACCAGTAGCGTTCGCTGCTGACGGTGAAAAAGAAATCTTAGAAATGCGCCCCTGGTCAGGCATGTTGGGTAATGGTGTCGCAACTAACCCTTATGGTCAGCCATCAAAATATGAATCTAATGTGCAGCGCCGTCGTAGCCCTGGATTAGCTGCGACAAGCCAAGCAGATGTGGCTTTCTCTCCTTTGCAGTCGATGTTCGGGATGATTACAGCAAGTGGTCTTCACTTTGAGCGTCACCACCAAGGTTGGGTTGATATCGATCCACGTCAACATCGTTTGATGATCAATGGTCTCGTTCAAAATCCTAAAGTGTTTACCATGGATGATTTGATGCGCATGCCTTCTGTTTCGCGTATTCATTTCATTGAGTGTGGCGCTAATACAGCGATGGAGTGGGGGAACTCAGCAGTACCTACGGTTCAATATACCCACGGTATGTTGTCTTGCTCTGAGTTCACCGGTGTGCCGCTCTCGCTATTACTCGACATGGCGGGTTACGACAAACAGAACGCCAAATATATTATGGCCGAAGGCGCTGAC
>JALRIU010000304.1 GCA_023255355.1 Pseudomonadales bacterium
ACTGAAACAGGATCCACCAAACCGCATCGCTCAAAACTGACTCGAGTTTGCTGCTGCATCGCTGGCAACTCATCAATTAAACCCAAAAAGACAGGGCTATCCTGGTAATTACCACTATTAATCGCCGCAATAACATCAGCAACCTGATCACCCACAACAGGGCCAAAAGCAACACGACCTGAAGACGTTTCAAGTTCAACCATGGGCTCTAAGTAAAACAATCCACGCGAACCCGTTCGAATAACATCAATACCCGCTTCTGCTGCCAAGCCTATTGCAAGCTTATCAGAACCCTTTGAAACAGAAGTTGTATCTGCTGAAACATAGACCTTAACCATTTTTAACTCCTGATCGCTGTTGCAACTCAGTCAGTAACTGATCGGCTGAAACATCGCCATACACGTCATCGCCGATTCTCGCACAGGGCGAACATGCACAATTGCCAAGACAATAAACTTTTTCAATTTCAACTTGCTCATTGAGGGCAGGATTCGCTGCAATTGAAGACTTTAATGACGCATAAAGTTGGCGACCGCCCATAGCCTGGCAAGACTCAGCTGCACACACTTGCAATTGTAAACTTTTACCTGGCGACGTCTTAAAGAAAGAGTAAAACGAAATGGTGCCATGGACTTCTGCACGCGATAAATTAAACGCTCTGGCAATATCCGCGACGGCCTCCGGCGCAATGTATCCATAGTGTTTTTGAATGGCGTGCAAGCATGGCAACAAACCACCTTCCATCGACACATGGGCCTGCACAATGGATTGCAATGATTGGCTATGTTCAGACATAATCAGACTTCGCTATGTAATGAATTTATATTGAATACATTCTACTAAAAAAATGGCGAAATCATACGAAAAACGAGCACTTTTGGACACATTAGACGCAAAAAGTGCATTCCATGTCGTTTTCAACACGAGTCTTGATATGAGAAATTTTGAGCAAGCAAAACACGTCTTTTTAAATACCCTAGAGAGCAACGAGAATCCCTTTAGTGACACCTTGGCATTTATCGACCAATGGTACGAACATACACCCTGCGCCTTCACTAATGGCAACGTTGCAAACAGCGAAAATCAAAACCAGGGCAGCTGCAAAGTACTCGCCTTTGCAATTGCAGAGGGGCTAACAGACCTGCAAGCATTACAGTGCTTCGGTGAACATTATCGCGATGTTATTGCCACCCCCAATGTTGATAATCACCACAATTTACGTCGCCTTTTGAAGGACGGTCTAGTCGACATCAGCTTTGACGGCACACCGCTAAAACGCAGAGCTTAATCCTCATGCAAAAGCGCCAGCTATAACACTGGCGCAAACACATTACACATCAAATTGTTCAGCGAATCTTGGGCCCAAGGCATCTTTTAAGGGCTGTAAAAACTCTCGATAATGCGTCCATTGATCAACGCCGGTGGTGTAAATCGGCTGCCTAACTTGCTCGGAACTTGCGGTTCGCACAGCACGCTTAGTTTCATGATAATTCAGACACGACTCTTCAAAGTCCAGCCCACAGAAATCCAACAACCTTCTGACTTGGCCTTCGAGATCTGCAACCACATTTTCATATTCAACCAACAGAATTTCACCTGGAAAAACCGCCTGCCAATGATCCATCAAATCTACATAATCACGGTAGTATTGACCTATATCTGCCAAGTCGTAAGAAAACTCCTGACCTTCGGCGAACATCTGCTTAAAGCCACCAAAACAACACGCAGGCGCAGAACGTCTCGCATCAATAATCTTAGCGTTTGGCAGCATCAACTTAATCAACCCGACATGGCGGAAATTATTGGGCATTTTATCGATAAAGAAAGGCGCACCCTTACGATGAATTTTGGTGTCTTCAATAAATTTTTCACCAAATTCACGATACTGTTGCGCTGATAATTCAGTCAGCACCTCAGGATAATGACTCTTGCCGCTAATTCGATCACCACGCCGCAACCGCTGCGCTAAAGCCAAAATATTCGGTAATTCTAGGGTTCCATCCACCTGGCTGTGTGATGATAAAATCTGCTCCAATAAAGTTGAGCCCGCTCTTGGCATTCCCAAGATAAAAATCGGATCAGCAGCTGGACACCCCGCACCTTTGAAACGATCAATCAAACCACTATCAACGATGGTTTGTTGGCTGGCCAATTCGGCCGTCATACTATCGGCATTATAACGACTTTGAATTTTCTTAATTTGGTTACCACGGCTATAATAATCAAATGATTTTGCATAATCCTTGCGATCTTCAAAGGCCTTTCCCAATGCAAAATCAAGATGCACACGATCGGCCGGCGTTAAGCTTGGCTCAGCCTCAAGACGCTGCATGGTCGACACTTCACCATCATCAAATCGATAAGTTTTTAAGTTTGATAGTGAGTACCAAGCCTCACCGTGGCGCTCCTGACTAGAAATAGCCGCGCGATAAGAGGCAATTGCTTCCTCTTGTTGACCCGCAGTTTTGAGTGCGTGCCCTCGCGTGGTCAATGTTGTGGGCTCCCCCGGAATACGCTCTAAAACGCTATCTAAGTATTTAACCGCCGTCTCATAATCACCCGTCTGCATCGCTTCGATTGCATACAATGATTGAAACTGTGGATTTTCTGGGCGCTGCTCTAACAGCCAACTCGCTTCAGCAAATGCAGCAGCGAACTTTTGTCGTTTTCGTAATGTTTGTAAATAATCTACATGCAGCTGTAAATTGTTGGGCTCTAATTTAACTGCAGCCTCCAGCAAAAACTCAGCATCATCAAGAATACCCAAGCGCACACCGATATCTGCCAATAGTCGCATCGCTTCGACATGGTGGGGGACTTTTTGCAAGAAGGCTCGCACCAGCTCTTCAGCACGAATCAATTTGCCACGAGCAACCAGATCCATCACCGCCAATAGGGGTTTTGGCATATTCCGAAGATGGTCTATTTGTTCCTGCAGACTACTGGCTGCTTGATTTTGTCCAAGATTTTTGAGGATCTGCTGCTGAGCCTGCCAAGAAGCAATCAAAGATGGGTTTTGACGAGTTGCCATCTGATAAAAAGACATGGCCTCTTCAAAACGCTTTTGATCACGCAACAAATGACCTTGTTCTTGTAAAGCACGGCTATGGTTTGGTTCAAGCTGACGCAACGTTTCTAAACACTCACCAGCCGTTTCATATTGATGTAGATACCGTAGCGTGACCGCCTTAAAGTAAAGCGCATCGGTATTACTGGGTTCATTGACTAACAACCCATTGAGGTAAGCCAAAGAACGATCATATTGCCGATCCTGCAACCAGCCTTGTAATTGTTGCAAATCAATCTGTTGATTTTCTATTTCTGACGACAAAACTATCTTCCAATATCAAAAACAAAAACGCCCCAATGAAGGGGCGTTTATTTAAAATTGAGACATCACTTAGAAATTATATGACAATCTCATACCCATTGTGCGTGGACGCGCAACAGAAGCCCTTTGCACATCGTACACGAAAGTGCGAGAGAGTTCTGCACGTTCATCAGTCAAGTTATCAACATAAACTTCCGCCGACCAATTATCTGTTGTCACACCTGCAGTAACACCAAGCATTGTCCAAGATGCAATCCTGTCGCGGTTAATGCTAATAATATCACTATAGGATTCTGCAGAATGGCTCATGTGAGGCATAACGTGAGCAATCATATCGCCCCGAACATTCCACTCATAACGGGCTTGCAAATTACCTTGGAAGCGCGGAGCAAATGCCAACTCGTCACCTTTCTTAACATCATTTGTCGGTGTAATCACCTTAGTAATTTCACTATCTAAGAATGAGAAACCGCCGCTGATAGTCAAGCCTTGTACTGAGTTAGGTGCAAAAATGAAGTCACCCTCAACACCTCTAACTTCAGCATCGGCTGCGTTATCAGAGAAGAACAAGTTAGTGATACTTGGGTCGAAAATAGTCGTTTGCAACTTATCAATACTGATAAAGAACACGCTACCATTGAAACGAAGCTGCTGATCCATCAAGTCAGTTTTCCAACCAAACTCGTAGTTCATAACATCGTCAGTATCTAACTCAAACGGAACAGTAAATGTACCCGCTGCATTAGTTTTACCACCAGGACGGTTCAACAATCCAGGACGGAAACCCTCTGAAATAGTGGCATATACCAACACGTCAGCACTTGGCGTATAGTTCAAGGTCGCCTTAAAGATACTACCTTTAGCAGCTGCAACATCTGGTGCAGATAACGCGTTGCGAATATAGGTGCTTTCGCCATTATAGGTAGCGGCGTCATAAGTAATTTTCGCACCACAGGTACCGTTGTTTGTGAACTTACCATCACCATCGTACAAGTCAGAAATATTCGTACCATAGGAATCGGTATCACCACCGTTACCACCGTTACAGAATGACGAGTTAGCCGTACCTTCGAAATCCACTTCGATATCGTAGTATCGGCCGCCCACTGTTAAGGCCAACTTATCGCTAAGATCAACCGTCACTTCGCCAAAGAAACCAGTTTGCTCATCCGTTCTCAATACATCGTTGCGGAAAATTACACCCGCAGGGAAAGGACCTGCATCAGAGTTGTAAACACCTGGGAAAGGATAATTTGGTAAGAATCCCAATGGCTTGGTAGCGCCGGTTGGATCGTAAAACTCGTTCCACCAAGTTTTTGTCTTCACACTACCTGGGTAGGTAAAATCGTTTCTTTCAGCCAATTCAAGATCACTGTAGAATG